>JASGLP010000053.1 GCA_030156895.1 Eubacteriaceae bacterium
AAAGTTATGATGATTGTTACCTACGATGAGGCCTGGCTATTCTATAGGGGCTTGGAAAATTCCTTGCGTGTTTTGACTGAACTATTATTGACAATTCCAGTTGAGTTAATTATATAAGGTATTTCATTTTTATTTTTATCGAAAGGATTATGTCCATGGATTTTTCAAACCGTCTTGCCCTCTCCTATTATAAGACAATCACTGTATTAAACGAAAACCGCAAAGTATTTCTCGTACAGCATGTGGAAACTCAAAAAATATTCGTCAGAAAAATACTTTCGGTATACAACCTGCAAATTTATCAACAACTACAAGATACGCCTGTCATCGGTATCCCCAAAATTGTTGTAATCTGTGAAGAAGACCAAATCCTCACCATCATCGAAGAATATATTTCTGGCCAAACCCTCGAAGAAAAAATTCACTCAGGTACTTTAAAACAGGCAGATGTTTTTAAATATATGGTCAGTCTCTGTCAAATCCTGGAAAATTTGCATGGCCTGACGCCAGCTATTATACACAGGGATATCAAACCTTCAAATATTATCATTACACTCCAAAATGATTTGGTTCTGATTGATTTTAACGCTGCTAAAAATTTTTCAAGCCAACAATCCCAAGACACAGTTCTCCTGGGCACCAAGGGCTACGCTGCCCCTGAGCAATATGGTTTTGGTGCATCAACACAACAAACGGATATCTATGCCATGGGCATTTTACTAAAAGAACTTTCTGCAAACTTAAGCACCAATTCCTTTGATGCCATCATCGAAAAGGCGACTCAGTTAAATCCCGCTGACCGATTTACTTCGACTTCGGAAATTTTAGGCCTGCTCGCAGAAATAAACCTAGCTTACCATCCAAAAAAAGATAGACAAGAAGGCATCCTCTTTACTCCACCAGGTTTTCGCAGACGCAGTCCCTGGCGCATGGTTTTTTCCAGCCTGACCTATGTTTGGCTAGTCTGGTTTTGTCTGACTTTGGACTTCACTAGTGTCACTGGTCTCGCCCTCTGGATTGAGCGTTTTTTTTGCCTCTTTATGTTTTTATCCCCGATTTTTGTAGGCTGCAACTACATGAACCTGCAAAAATTCATGCCTCTATGCCAGCATAAAAACCGCTTTCTCCGTTTCTTAGGGATCTTTTTTTTAGATATCATCAGCCTTTCGATCCTCATCACCGCCATGATTTTTTTAGTATTGATAACAGATGGTTAGCCTTATTATATCATACTTATCCCTTAGAACTTCCCACCGCTAAGGAGGGGTTTTTACACTCCTCAAAAGAAAAACCATCAAGCGACTTGTTTTTCTAATCACTGACAGTTTTTTTAGTTGCGTTTTTTATTTCTCAATTACAAACGAAACGCCCCTGCATCATAGAGTGATACCATGTAAGATGGTTTTAATAATCTCCATGGGGACGAAAGAAAATTCCGAATCTTCAGAACAGACAAAGTCAGGCATACAACAATCTCTAAATTTCCTCTAATCATTGGATATGTTACGAGAGAATCAGATCCTTCAGTATTCCAATATTCCATTTTGATTTTCGATATTTTTGCTTGCTACTATTTAGTTTATCCAGAATAATCATTATAAGCACCCCATTTTCCATTACCGGTAATAAATAATTATCTCCAAAGGTTTGTCGATGCTTTGAACCTGATAATTCCCTTTTGAATCTTAACAACGTTGCTGTAAAACTACCTTATGTTGAAATCACCACCAACAATAAAATTTCGATGTCCTATTCAATCTCAGATGCCTCAATCAACCGTTTAACCAAATCCCCTCCGATCATAATGACCGTTTCAGGATGGGTAAAGTCGGTGACATTCTGGTCAAATAAAATCGTTGCCTCTGCCGGCAGTTCATCATCACCATCCCAGAAAAATATTTTTAGTGGCATGCAGGAAAACGCCATCGCCTGAAATCCGGCATCTGAATTTCTCAGCCTTTCAAAGCCAAGCTTTTCAGCCGTATTAATCAAGTCATTCACCCTTCCAGTGAAAGTTTTTGCAAAAGGCATCAGTGTCATTTTTTTAAAGGCGGCGGCAAAGGGCGCAGCCCCTTTTAGTTCATGCAAAGGTACAAAGTGTCCTGAGTTTTGCGGCGCAGCTATTGAATAATAAAAAAGATGATAAATGGCGAACTGAGTGGTGGTATCAATTTCTTTGTCGCGATCAGTCGCTTCATAAAGGCGGGCATCTGTCCTGTCAATCAGATAATCAACTCCAAAATATTTAATCGGTAACATTTTTTCATCATAACCGGGCAACTTCAAAGCCTGATAGCGTTCTTTAAAATCGCTCTCCAGCGCTTTTAACCGCCATTCTTCACATCGAATCTGATACTGGTCTATCTCTAAATTATTTTCTTTCATAATATTCCCCTTCTATATTACTCGTAATTCTGTGATTTAGTTTTGTCTCTCAGTAGCATTTTATGATACCGTAAAATGACAGCCACTGCAATATTCTTCCTGCTTGTCATTGACTATTTTTGACGTGAAAAATTTTTTCAGGCCTCAAATAAGCAGGGTCAAAATTGTATCCTAAAAAAGTCTGGTTACCAGAACAAATAATCGTTATAATAGAATTGTAAACATATTTATATGCATCAAAATATTTTAAGGAGAAAAAATGAACGAAAAAGATTTTCAAGTTACTCAGCTGAAAGCTGATTTCCAAAAAGGCATGAACCTTTCAAAAAAATTCATGATTTTCAATTTTTTTCTATTGATCATTCCTTTATTCATAATGGGTATTGTCTCCTACCGCTGCGGATTACCCTTGTCAATGATTGTTATTGTCGGCATCCTAATCCTTTTAGGTGGTAGCGGCGTAGCCTACTATGTCTCGAAAAAACTGACTGATCCCTTGGTCGAACTAACACAAGTCGCGGACAAAATCGCCCTTGGTCAAACCGAACTGGCAATCAATATTGACGCTAAGGATGAAATCGGCTATCTTGCTGAAGCTTTCAAAAAAATAATTGACCACTGCCACCTACAAGCCGAAGCTGTCAGACAAATATCATTAGGTGATTTCTCAACAGAAATTATTCCAAAATCTGACCAGGATCTTTTATCGCATTCACTCAATCAGGTTATTTCTGAAATTTCCCAGATTAGTGCAAGCATGCATGATGCCAAGCTGGAAGTGCTTAAGGGCCATTGGGATTATCGGATCAATACCGATAATTTTTCTGGCGAATTCAAAGAGATGGCAGCTGGTATGAATGCCGTCATCACCGCATATGTTAAGCCGCTAAAAGTCGCCTCTAAAACTATTGAACGAATTGGGCGCGGCCAAATACCACCAAGGCTCAGCATTAATTACAAAGGGGATTTTAATGAATTAAAAGACAATATCAACGCCTGTATTGATGGTTTAGGTGCTTTAACTGAGGGTAATCTGATTCTGGCCAAGATGCGTCAAAATGATTTTTCTGAAAAAATCGAATCAGACTTTCAGGGGATTTATGCCGAGATCGCCGAATCCATCAACAGTCTGCGCGCCAATCTGATTACCATCGTTAAGGTTACCAACCACATTGCTCAAGGTGATATGCAGGATCTGAATGATCTGGTTAAAATTGGTTCCTTAAGTGAAGAAGACCGCCTAGTACCAGGACTGATTCAAATGATGGAAGCCATTATTGGTCTGGTTAATCAGACCGATACACTGTCTAAACTGGCAATTGAAGGAAATCTTTCCAACCGGGGAGATGAAACAAAGTTTCAAGGCGAGTTTGCCCGGGTGATCCGCGGCTTCAACAATACTCTGGATGCCATAATCGCGCCAATCGAAGAAGCTTCAGCTGTTCTCGGCCAATTATCTAAGGGACATCTTAACACTTTTATGGAAGGCGACTATCAGGGAGACAATGGCCGCATAAAAGAAGACCTTAACAAGACCGTTAAATTCCTGAAACGCTATATTGATGAGATTTCAACAACCCTCGAAACCATGGGCAAAGGGAATCTTGATCAGGAGATCATGTCCTTTTATCATGGCGATTTTGTCAATATCAAAATTGCCATCAACGAGATTTCCACAAGTTTAAGCCAAACCATGAACGACATTAATATCGCGGCTGATCAGGTGGAAGCCGGAGCCAGTCAAATTTCCGACGGCAGTCAGGTACTGTCCCAGGGCACAACTGAACAGGCTTCTTCCATTCAGGAACTCTCCGCTTCTATCGAAGAAATTGCTGCGGAAACAAGGCAAAATGCTAAAAACGCCAACGATGCCAACGCCCTAACGACTACGGTTTATAAAAACGCCGAAACCGGTAATCTTCAAATCGAAAAAATGATGGCTGCTATGTATGACATCAATGAATCTTCCAATAATATTTCCAAAATTATTAAGGTTATTGATGATATCGCTTTCCAAACCAACATTTTGGCGCTTAATGCCGCTGTCGAAGCAGCTAGAGCCGGCGAACACGGTAAAGGATTTGCTGTTGTTGCCGAAGAAGTCAGAACGCTGGCTGCCAGAAGCGCTGAAGCTGCCCGCGAAACCGACGGCTTAATCGGCGGTTCGATTGAAAAAGTGGCTAATGGTACAAAAATCGCTGATGAAACAGCACAGAGTTTGAAAGATATTTTAGAACAGATTGAAAAAGTCACCGAACTTGTTGATAAAATCGCCAAAGCTTCAAACGATCAGGCAGCCGAAATTACCCAGATTACTCAAGGCATTGATGCAGTTGCCAGTGTTGTTCAAACTAACTCCGCTACCGCTGAGGAAAGCGCCGCCTCCAGTCAGGAGCTTTCGAGTCAGGCTCAGCTCCTAAAAGAAATGATTGCCTCCTTCAAAATCAAACAGAAGGATAAAATTGGACGCGGTATGAAAACACCATCCAATCAGGCAGAAAAAACACCTGCAAAACTGGAAGTTATTAAACCAATTGAAGAAACTGTCGCAAATGAAAAGACTGAGACACTTGTTATTCACCTTGATGATGTTATCGCTGATAAGTATTAGAAAATGAATTTAAATATCATAAAAAAACTGATCCAGAAAACAAACAATGTGGATCAGTTTTTTATTTCTATATATTATTTTTCACCGTTTGAACAAAAAGAAGCTCAATTGAACTTCTTTTTCCTTCTCATCTCAAAACATATCTTCAGTTATTTTCTCACCAGGCTTCAAAACAATAAAGCGCTGATCCTCCCCACCTTTTAACATATCCGCAAGCATCTGGATATTGCCAGTTGTTTCATCGACCTGCAAGCCCAGTTTTTCAGCCATAGCCTGACACTTGTCCCGATCAGCCTGGGTTTCCACCCCAGTCTTAATAAAAAGCAGGTAGGAATAATTTTTAAACATGGCCCGGGCAATTCTTAAGGCCCGTTTTTCGCCGTATTTCTCCTTAATCCGATCATGCTCATAACCAATGCCATCCTCCCCCCACAGCCAGCCCTGGGAAACAAAATAAGATGACCGGCGCAAGTCGCCCAGATCAGTCCGGTCAGCCAAAATCATAGCGATACAGTCATCAATACGGGGTATTACCAGCGGACAAGCCCTGGCTTCAATCCCGGCTAGGGCTTGTCCGCATAATCCATAGCTGAGAAAAATAATATCAGCATCACTTTCCTGATCTATGGCCTTTTGTATTTCGGTGTGTAAAAGATCTGGCGTATTATGGAGGGATTCCTGAATCCATCGACATTCAATATCGGAACAATCCAGCAAAGCTTCAGCTTCTTTTCTTAAAACATTACAGCCAATCATCACTTTTTCATTTTCATCATTCCTTTCAAATAAATATGTGTTTCAGGCCTGGCAATCGGATTATGATAAAACAATTTAAGCAGCCCGATAGCTCAGACTGCTTAAATTTGCTAAATCCTTTTTCTTTTGTTTATGTTACCTTATTTAACCGTCCCAATTTGCCCTGATCGGTAAGCCTTGCTGTATTTACGACAGTGTTTATCCTGACCCATCAGCGCATAAGTAGCAAAAATGGTTTCCATCATGGCCCGGTTTAGCGGGTCCATAACGGCTGAATCCATACCAGCTTCAATCGCAAAGGCCATGGCGGTTTTATTTAAAAGGGCTCTTACTGGCAGACCGAAAGAAATATTACTGATAGCACCGGTTACATGGATAGTGGGGTACAATTCTTTAATCGCTCTGATTTCAGCAGCAAAATCAAGCATGGCTGTATTTTGGGTAGACAGGGCCATAACACAGGGATCGATATGAATACGGTCTGGGGTAATGCCCAATTTATCAGCTTTTTCCACCATTGTTCGGGTAATATTTATTTTTGTTTCCAGATTATCAGGAATACCGTTATTATCGCAAGTCAGACCAACCACTTCCCAGGTATTGCCCTGCATCAATGGCAGTAGCACTTCGCATTTATCGCCTTCTTCCGAAATGGAATTTAATAAACCCGGTTTTTTGGCATATTTAAAAACCGCTTCTATGGCTCTGGGATTAGGGCTATCAATACATAGTGGGGTATCGGTAGCATCCTGAACCACTTCCATCAGCCATTTGAGGGTTTCCACTTCCACTTCCGGAGCGGTACTGGCGCAAACATCGATATAAGCCGCTCCAGCCTCCGCCTGCTTGACTGCCCGATCGGCGATAAAAGCGGCATCCCGTTTTTCAATGGCTTCTTTAACCACCGGTATGGTTCCGTTTATTTTTTCTCCAATTATAATCATCTTTATCTCCTTAAATACACATCGTTGACAAACCCCGCACCGACGAATTGGATTTCGTAGTCCGCGCGCGGATGCGTACAGTTGCTCAATTCAAAATTGCTAATTTAAAGCGTTTGTCTCACAACTGTTCGCCCCGAGGCGGAGGGTCTGCCCCCTAGGTCACAACTGAAAAGCCAATTGTCGGTGCTCAGGTGCGTCAATTAACTTTGTTAACAAGAGTTATTCTGTTTACTTATGCCTTGTTATTATCTAATTTATCCTATTATCTGTTTGTATAACAGGTAACCTTTGTTTAAGCAACCCAACCCTGACAGATTTTAACGCCTTCGGCTGCATTAGTGGTGTAAGCATCAGCACCAACTGAGTCACATACTTCTTTTGTTACTGGATTTCCGCCAATGATTATCTTAGCCGGAACACCTGCCGCTTTTAAAGCTTCTGCTGTTTCTTTCATGGAGTCAATCGCAAGCGTTAAGACCCCGCTCATGCCGATTACCTGTGGATTAATGGCTTTGGCTTTTTCCACGAACTCAGAAATTTCCACATCAATCCCCAGATCAACCACTTCAAATCCGGCAGCTTCTGACATACTCTTAAAAATATTCTTTCCGATATCATGTAAATCGCCATGAACAGTACCAATAAGAATTGTTCCTGCTACACTGGATCCACCGCTTCCCAAAGCTGGTTTTAAGGTATTGATAGCCTCTGTTAATAGTTCACCGGCAAAAATCAGATCGCCAACGAAATAATCACCTGACTCAAACAGATCACCAACCACGGCCATACCAGCCTGACAAGCCGCTACTGCTTCCAGAGCTTCAGCTTCTGAAGGATTGGTTGCCACAAACTCTTTTAACATATCCAATACCTGATCTTCTTCTAATTCTCCCAAACTTTCTGTTAACACTTTTAAATCTAACATAATTTTTTTCTCCTTGAAAATTATTTTTTATATTTATATGTAATACACATATAGACAACTTAACAATGAATACTGTTCTTTTTAATTTTGACGGCTATTTTTTTCACTTCGCAAATCTTTTAAAAAAGCAAAGGCTGATGTAACCATAACGAACAGGAAGGGAAAGCTGACGACAATCGATATTCCCTGAACCGCACTCAAACCACCGCTCATTAAAAGCACCACGGCAATCAGTCCCAGAAAGACACCCCAAATAACCTTGATCTTATTATCTGGATTTAAATCTCCCTTTCTTGAAAACATAGAGATAACAAAAGTTGCCGAATCTGCCGATGTAACGAAAAAGGTAATAATTAAAATCATCGTCAGTATCGAAACAAATCCTGATCCAGGCAAGTGGCTATAAAAGTTGAATAAGCCAAAATTAATATCGCTAACAACCTCTGCTGCTACACTAATATTCTGATTCAATTCAAAATCCAGCAGGGTTCCACCAAAAGCCGCAAACCAGACAAAACTAAATAGCGTCGGAATAATTAGAACCCCTAGAATAAACTCTCTGATGGTTCGCCCTTTTGAAATTCTGGCAATAAAGGTTCCCACAAAAGGGGCCCAGGTAATCCACCATGCCCAGTAAAAGACGGTCCACGATTTGACCCAGCTATCATCTCCAAAGGGTCTTAAATTAAAACTGGTCTTTACAAAATCGCCAATATAAAAGCCAATCCCAGTAAATAAGGTTTTTATAATTGTATTGGCCGGACCGACAACAATCAGAAAGATAATCAAAATAATTGCCACAATAATATTGAAATTGCTGATTATCTTGATCCCTTTATCCAGACCAGAGATGGCATCAATTAAAAACAAAACAGTGATGATCACAATTATCAGGATCTGAAAAGTCAGCGTATTAGGAATCCCAAAATAACCACTTAATCCTGCAGCTACCTGCATAGTCCCCAATCCAAGTGAAGTGGCCACCCCGATAGCAGTTAGCAGCAAAGCCATGATATCGATCGTATTCTTAACCACTTTTCCCTGTTTATCTTTTAAGAGTGGATAAAAAATTGAACTGATTAAACAGGGACGATTTTTTCGATAAATCGAATAGGCAAGGGTTAAACCAACCAGTGCATATATCCCCCATGGATGAAGTCCCCAATGTAGATAGGTAAACTGAATGGCCGCATTGGCGGCTTCTTCAGTCATCGGCGTTAGTCCCCGAGGAGGACTTAAGAAATGACTGGCTGGCTCTGCTACACTCCAGTAAACCAGCCCAATCCCCATGCCGGCACAAAAGAGCATGGAAATCCAGGAAAAAGTTGAATACTCAGGCTGATCAGTGTCTTTACCCAATTTGATTTTCCCGTATGGACTCAAAGCTATTGCAAATCCAAAAATAAGAATCCCAAGCACCACTACCAGATATAACCAGCCGAAATTGTCCGAAATCCAGGCAAAAGCCGAATTCGAAAATACTTCCAATATTTGAGGCGAGCTGATGCCTATCACGATGAAACCAATGACTATAACAATTGAAATAACTAATACCATTGCTCTGCCTCCTGTTTACAAGTTCTCAATACCCTCATTTCAAATTAGCGATACTTTTTTTAAATAGTGGACGATGTTTCATCCTGAACTGGCATAATTTTTTCATCACCATTATTTACTTCTTTAGTTCGCTTGGTCAAAAGCATCGATGACAGAATTCCCAGTGCTCCACAAACAATCAACAGAATAAATATTTTATTAAATCCTGCCGCTACATCTCCTGAAGCTACTGCATCATCCAGCCACTTCCCACAGATTGGACCATACAAGACATCAGGAATGAAGGCAATAAAGGAAATGATTCCCGTTGCCAGACCTGTCATCCCGATCGGAATTCCGGCCTGATCCATAATTGACCAGTAAGTGGATTTCAGCATATTCGCCAGAAAGGCGATGACCAGGGTTAACACGATACTCAAGGCAACGATTTTTGCTGAAGTCAACAATGCGATTAATGAGGCAATAATGGCGACAAAAACAATTAAAAACCCTTTTCCCTTATAAGTAAACTTGTCCATAAAGATCCCACCCAGAATTCCGGCTACCAGCACGATAATATAGGATCTGATAATTCCAATGGCTGAAGCTGTGGTGGTGGAAATATTTAAAACCTGAACCGTGTAGGTGGTCATATAAGCATTTCCGATCGCCCAGGTGATATAAGCAAACATGATAACCAGAATACAAACCCAGACACCTTTGTTTTTCAGAACATCCATCACACTATATTTAACTGCCGCACTTTGAGTATGCTCTTCGTTTTCAATATCTTCTTTGGGTAAAAAGAACAGGGCCAGAACAAAGAAGATGGCACAAACAACCGCACCAAATATAAAGAGTACTTTCATCCCGGCCGCTTCAGTCGCTGCCAGTCCGACAATCCCTAAAAAGGCAAAACCCATTAATGTTTGAATCACTCCACGCAGGGCCTCGCTGCTGCCAAACATCTTACTCTGGTTGTCTTTGTTGGCAAGATTTCTAATGCCTTTAAGATAGGCAGACCAGAGCGTTGCGATTCCAAAAAATCCGTACATCACATGAATGATCAAGAGCGCCACAAAATTTGTCGTCATGGCAAAGGCAAATGTTAATACAGCGTAAGCCGCCAAAGTAACAGAAATCATTGATCGCATCGAAAAACGATCAGCCATCCATCCACCTATGGGGTAACAGATGGTATAAGTCAGATTAAGCGCCGAAGCAAGAAAACCAATCTGTGTATTAGATAACTGATATGTTGCTGCAAACTGATCATAGAAAGTGAACCGCAGGAAAGGCAACTGATAAGCCAAAGCGACTGTAGCACTAAGTATCAGAAAAACCATTGCATCTCTGAAACTAAATTTTTTCATATGTAACCTCCAGGTTAGTTTGATTGCAAAATACATGTACTTTTCTTGTGTAAAGGATACCAAGTTATGAATCTTTTGTCAAGAACTTTATTTTTCCGATTTTTTAATCCATTATATAGGATTTTGCAGGTATTTATTTGTAAAAATACTTGATTTTAAGCTTGACAAGCATTTCTAATCATGTTACATTGGTCTTGCAAAATACATGTCTTATTTGATAGTTTTATATTTAAAAAGTTTTATTTACAAATGGAGGTAATATTATGTATTTCAACAGACGATTCTATGAAAATTATGTTTCAACTCGTGACGTGGAAGTGCTTCACGAGTATTCTTTAAAAGTTTTAAGCGATGTCGGTGTTTCATTCAAATGCGAAGAAGCTTTGGAGATTTTCAAAAAACATGGCGCCACTGTCGAGGGTGATATTGTAAAAATTGATGAAACCCTTTTAAACAAAGCGCTGGCCACAGCCCCTAAAATGTTTACTGTTACCACCAACTCTGGCGAAACCCACATCGGTGAACGCTTTAAACCTAAAACAGTCGGCTGCTATGGTCCACCCAAGTTTTTATTTGAAGACGACACCTATCGTGTTGCCCATAAAGATGACAGTGTCAAATTCATCAAACTGATGCACACCAGCGACGTCACCGATTTCGTCAACAATTCAGCTTTTGACGTGCCAGACCTGGACAAAACACAGGATGATTTCTATCTGCCGCAAGTTGCTATGTGTCTGAAGTATTCCGACAAACCAACTTATGGGAACGTCGCCAACAGTATGAATACCCGCGGGAAATCTTTGAAACAGGCTGCAAAAGATATTGCCGTCTTATATAAAGAATTCTATGATATTTGGGATCGACCAGTTCTTTTGACTAACGCCTGCGCCTTATCACCACTGGGATATTCCTATGAAGTACTGGACAATATTATGGGTCTGGTTGAGGAAAATCAGCCGGTTACCATTATCACCTGTTCTATGACCAACATGACTGCCCCGGCGGCCTTGATGGGAAGTGTTATCCAGAACAATGCCACCATCCTGGCCGGTATCGTTTTAACCCAATTAATGAACCCGGGTGTACCGGTTATTTACGGAACTGTTTCCAGTCCAACTGATATGAAATCGATGTCTTTGGCAATTGGAGCTCCCGAAGCTCAGCTGATTCAGATGTCATCTCTGGCGCTGGCTCGTTATTATCAATTGCCGGTTCGAACCGGAATTGCCGGAACAGACTCGCTGAAACCCGACTATCAGGCCGGAGCTGAAAGTTTCATGATCCTGATGACTTCTTATCTGGGTAAATCTGATTTTGTCTTAAACAACGCCGGTATTCTTCAGTCTTACGCCGTCGGCAGCTACGAAAAATTTGTCATGGATGAAGAAGTTAATCGTCTCCTGATGCGCCTAAATCAAGGTATTGACATAAATGTCGAAAAAGCCGAAAAAGTCTTTAACGATATTAAAAAAGCCGGACCTCTGGGCAACTACATTAGTGGTCGTACCCCCAAAGAATACCGACAGGAACATTATTTGACTCAGCTTTTCAATCGACGAGCAGGCGATCAGCAGCCAATAGTCGATGAAATCGGCGATATTCGTGATCGAGCTGCTAAAATTGTTCAGGATCGTATGGACAACTACAAAGCACCAGATCTTACCAAAAAACAACAGGAAATCCTTAATCGATATCTCCCTGAAGACGAAAAATTCTAGGATAAGACAAGTATTACTTTATATCTTCAAAAAAATCTGTTACTATAAGGTAACAGATTTTTTTGAGGGGTTTTTATGCGTTTAAAATATTCGTTCATGTCCATTAAGGAGCAAAAACAAATCCACGAATCCACTTTATCGCTGTTAAACAGTACCGGAGTGATGGTCCATTCTGAAAAAGCCCATGACATTTTTAAGCATCATGGCGCCCGGTCAGACGGTAAAAAAATATTCATTCCCGAGCATTTGATCGAAGATGCTTTAATGAGTGTCCCCCATTCTTTTACCTTAGACAACGGCAGACGCCGGGTTTCCATCGGAAAAGGGCCGACTTGTTTTATGCCCCCTTACGGTGCTACTTATGTACGAAAAAACAGGCAAAAAACAGCCGCAACCGTCATCGACTTTGAAAATTTTTCCAAATTGAGCCATATGAATCACTTGATTAATATGTCCAATCCCTATATTGTCGAACCAGGAGATATCTCCATTAATTTGCGTGAGCGCTATAAAATGGTCATGTCTCTGGCTTGTTCCGATAAGCCCGGTTTTTCGATTACCCAAAATGGTCAAACCGCGATCGACAGCATCCACTTTTCACGTGACTTCTTTAGTCTCTCCGATCAATATCATAGCCTGGGTAATGTGAATATTTCTTCACCCCTGATTATCGGGAAAAATACCGGGGATGTCATTGTCGCCCACGCCCACGAAAATCAGCCGCTAATGATCGCCTGCGGCAGCGGACTGAGCGGGCTGACAGCTCCTCCCACCCTGGCTTCTAATTTCCTTCTAAATAATGCTGCGGTCATTTCCGGCATTACCCTGTCCCAGTTGGTCACGCCCGGTCTGCCGGTTATTTTCGGCTTTCCACTATTTGGCACCGATCCCATTCATGCCAACGTGTCTTGCGGCCACCCGTCCACTGGCCTCTTCACCATGGCAGCTGCTGATATGGGTCGTTTTTATCAGTTGCCAGTTCGCAGCGGCGGCGTTTTTACCGACTCTGAAGCGCTCAATTATCGCAGTGGCTTCGAAAGTTCTTTAAACCTCTTTTCATGTCTCTTTTCCGATGTCGACTGCATTATGCACACAATGGGTATGGAAGAATCACTGCAAACTCTTAACTATCATAAATTCATCATGGATGAAATTCTCTACGAATCGCTATCAACTTATCTAAAAGGTTTTGAGATTAATGACGTCTCCCTGATGCTGGATGAAATTGAAAACTCCGGCTGTGAGGGCAACTATATTTCCATGACTAACCTCAAACTCATTAGAAAATTTTATAAACTTTGGCCCTTTCCGGATGATGAAGATGCTCTTCTTTCACAAACCCAGAAAATCATCGATGAGAGGCTTGCGCAATACCGTTACCCGGACTATGATCGCGACCAACTTAAGCTGCTGGACACTTATTTTCCTGAACTTAAATTTTTGAGAGGTGAAAAATGTTAGATTCTATCGTCAAAGCAGTCACCAGTCTTGACGAACGAAAAGTCATCAAACTGGTAAAATATGCCGCTAAAGAGGGCCATACAACTGCTGAAATTATTGAATCCATCCAACTCGGACTTAACCAGGTCGGAAAAAACTATGAAGCCGGTCAATATGGAGTAACTGATTTAATGATGGCTGGTATTATCTTTGAAGAAGTTTTAAAACTTGCCTGTCTCAACATCACAAGTGATAATCCAGACCATGGAATCGGCAAAATCCTTTTATGTACAATCGAAAGTGATCTTCATGATATCGGCAAGGCTATCTTTAAAAGCGCCGCTCTGATGAATGGGTTTGAAGTCATCGATCTGGGAATTGATGTCACTCCCGCCACCATACTCGAAAAAACGATTGAGTTAAAGCCTAATATTATCGCAATCAGTTCCATTATGACCAACGGTTTAAAATACATCAAAGGGACCCATGAAATGCTGGTTGAAGCCAATCTTCGCAATCAGGTCAAAATCATTATCGGCGGACTCTCCACCCATAATGAATCGGTTCAGGAAGTAGGCGCTGATGCTTTTACAAAAGACGTTTATGAAGGCATCAAACTTTGTAAAAAATGGGTGGAAGACTAATGGCTTATAAATATGATCAGATTTGTGATGCCCTGAAAACCAAAATTCAAAAAGGAATCTACGCTGCTGATACCAGTCTCCCACCGGAGAATACCCTGGCTCTCGAATACGGTGTCAGTCGAATCACCATTCGTAATGCGCTAGCCGTCCTGATTGATGAAGGTTATGTTTACCCTGTGCCCGGAAAGGGAAATTTCGTCCTTTCACCCAAAAATGACCGCTATCTTTTTTCCTTAAAACCGGAAAAAATTCTAAAAAGTGGCTATGACCGTGTGAATCTTTTAGGATCGGATATTATTAAACCGACAATTGAACTGGTCTACCATTTGCGGGTCGCACCGGATTCGCGCATTATTCAGATCAACTGGCTGCTCTTTTATCACGATATTGCTGTTGCCTACGACATTCAGATTATCCCTTACGCTTCAGGAATGACACTCTGGGAAGATGATTTTACCTATTCCGATTTTTCTGAGGTCATCCAACATAAAAACGCCCTCCCCGATTATTCTGAATCAGTCAGCATCGAAGCCATCAATGCCCCTGATACAGTATCCGAAAAACTGTCGATCTCGTCTGACTCTCCCGTCCTTTTGATCTCTGAAAAAGTGATGGATGACGATCAGCCACTTGGTATGCGTAAATTATATATCCGTTCAGACTATTGCCGCCTGACCGGTGTATCGCTGTTAACTTAAGGAGCCCACTATGGCCACACGTATTCAAGATATTATAATGAATGACCTGCTTGAAAAAATTCAAAATCGCACCCTGACCGCCGGAGAAAAACTGCCTACCAACAATGAGCTGGCTAAAATCTACCAAACCAGTGCCGTTACCGTGCGAAAAAGCATTGCCGCCCTGGTTTCAAAGGGGTACCTGGAATCTGTCGAAAGAGTCGGTACCTTTGTCAAAGACAGAGATCATTCCTCTTTTCAGATCCGTTTTTCACCCAGCCTTTCCATCAATGAAGAAATAACCGGCCATTCGGTTGATGATGTGATTCTGACCCTCTGTCGCATTAAAGGTTCACGATCCGAACAAAAATCACTTCAATATAAAGAAATACTATATGCCGACTCCATCCCAATCGGTTTTCACATCCTGACTGTTTTTATTAATGGCCACCCCGACATGAAGACCATTGAAAACCGCATCGAACAACAACTCAAAATGTTTATGCGTATCATCGACAGCTTTGATGTAAAAAAAGAAGTCGAAGTAACCATGGACTCTCCCAGTCACAGCATTCAGGAAAAACTGCTAGTCGACGAAACCACCCCAATGTTCTGCTTCACCCTATCTTATCTGACAAAAAATAACCGCCCGTTTGGCAAGAGTGTCTATTATATCGCCGGCGAAAATATTGAACTCCATGGCAAGTCAGTTAACGGTTAATTGGTAGTTTATACCCAATCAGGCACAGCTATTAAAAGAAATGGTGGAAGCTTTTAAAATTAAACAAAAAGACAAAATCGGACAGGGCGTGAAAACTGCCTTCTAAAACAACAGACACTCAAGTAACTGAAATATTTAATCTTCTGCAAAATTGTGATTCTTTATACACCTAAAAAGACGGTTTAGGCTATTATATTTAGCCTAACCGCCTTTTTTAGTGTTTAAAAAAATTTGCAAATGAAACTATCCTCTTATTGGGCCAATTAACCCCGAACGATAAGCCTTACTGTATTTGCGGCAATGCTTATCCTGTCCCATCAGGGCGTAAGTGGCAAAAATGGTTTCCATCATCGCTCGGTTTAAGGGATCCATAACGGCCGAATCCATGCCCGCTTCAATGGCAAAGGCCATGGCGGTTTTATTTAAAAGCGGTCGCACCGGCAAACCAAAAGAAATATTACTGATTGCCCCGGTTACATGAATGGTTGGATATAGGCTTTTAATCGCTCTGATTTCAGCGGCAAAGTCAAGCAGTGCTGAATTTTGAGTAGACAGGGCCATGACGCAGGGATCGATATGGATACGATCCGGAGTAATTCCCAGTTTATCAGCCTTTTCCACCATCGTTCGGGTAATATTTATTTTTGTTTCCAGATTGTCGGGAATACCGTTATTATCGCAAGTCAGACCAACGACTTCCCAGGTATTTCCCTGCATCAGTGGTAGCAGCACCTCACATTTATCGCCTTCTTCCGATATCGAGTTGAGAATCCCCGGCTTCTTTGCGTATTGAAATACCGCTTCAATCGCTCGCGGGTTGGGGCTGTCAATCGATAAAGGGGTGTCTGTTGCATCCTGCACCACTTCTATCAGCCACTTTAACGTTTCTATTTCCTGCTCTGGTGCTGTACTGGCGCAAACATCGATAAAGTCTGCTCCGGCATCCGCCTGTTTGACCGCCCGATCAGCAATAAAAGCCGCGTCCCGTTTCTCTATCGCTTCTTTAACCACCGGAATCGTTCCGTTAATTTTTTCTCCAATTATAATCATCATATCTCCCGTCTGAAAATCCACATCATTCTTAACCCATTTAAAAGTTTAAACCCAGCCCTGGCAAATTTTAACGCCTTCTGCGGCATTGGTCGTAAAGGCATCGGCGCCGATAAATTCGCTGGCTTCTTTCGTGACTTCACGAACACTGAATGTTACATTTGCAATTGCTGTCGCCGATAAATTCGCTGGCTTCTTTCGTGACCGGGTTACCGCCAATAATAATTTTCGATGGTACACCTGCCGCTTTTAAAGCTTCAGCCGTTTCTTTCATTGCATCAAGTGCCAGCGTTAAAACGCCGCTCATGCCGATAATCTCCGGATTTAATTTTTTTGCTTGGACCACAAACTCATCTGGCGCCACATCAATCCCCAAATCAACCACTTCGAAACCAGCGGCTTCCGACATACTTTTAAAGATATTCTTACCGATATCATGCAAATCGCCATGAACGGTTCCCAGCAAAATTTTCCCAGAGCTGCCCTGACTGTTACTTCCCAGAGCTGGTTTCAAAGCAATCATGGCCTCGGTTAGCAGTTCCCCGGCAAAAATCAGATCACCAACGAAGTATTCTCCCTGTTCAAACTGTTCCCCAACAATCGACATCCCTGCCTGGCAAGCCGCGACAGCTTCCAAAGCCTCCGCTTCGGATGGATTAGTCAATATAAAATCATTAAGAAGATCCATAACTTCATCTTCTTCCAGTTCCCCCAAAACCTGTGTCAATTTTTTTAAATTCAACATACTTTAAACCCTTCCTTAGTCATATTTGAGATTCTAAATAAACTATTTCAGCTTCTCCCAATCTAAAATAATTTATATCTCTTTAAATACCTGATCCAATTTAATGAGCTCCATAAATCCAGCCTTTGCTTCTTCTGGAAAGCCATCAAGCTCCTTTTCTTTCTCCAATAACAATAACATTCCTGCTCCCGTTTGTCATTAAAACTGCCGTAATTTCATCAGAATAATCGTTTTCATTTTATATTTGAATAATAGCAAATAATGGATTTCACCTACTACCTTCTACAAGACATTAAACAGCTTTTTTGTAAATTACTCCTTCTCTATGACATTAAAAAGCCAACCCTTAAGGCTGACTTTTAATGTATTAAACACTCACAACCACTTTATAAGTCTAGCAAATGTAACTATCTGAGTTTCAGGCCGAAGCAAGGAGGAAACTGCAGCCTCAGATCAGCAGATTCATATAAAAATCAAAGCTTTCTTTACTCAAGTGCTCGAAATTAGCCCGTGAAAAATCTGGTGTCAGCGGATATTTTTCTTTGAAAGCAGCCCAATCAAACAAATACTGGGATTTGGGTTTTGGCACCAGGCTTTCATCAGGTTTGAAGCCTTCTGCATTGAGTGGCGTCCCGAAACTCTGCCCCATATTTTCAAAACTGCCATAATCCCGCATGGTTTCTGTCAGAGCCGCCAGAGTTTCAATATTCACTTCTTTTAAAGTCAGCGGATTTTTATCAAAACCGAAAATATAGCCACCACCCGGCAGCATAATATCCAGAAACGCCTTAGCCCGGTCAGTGATTTGCTCAGGTGTGTCTGTTTTTAAGGCGGAACTAGGGAATAAACCAGTTAAAATGAATTTTTTACCCAGCTTGTCTTTAATGATCTGTGGATCGCCATACTCAAAAGCAAGCTGTGAACCGGCTGGTATTTCCGATAAAAGAATATCCAAATAGCGGCTCCAATCGTGTTCGCAGAACATATTGGGGCGTGCACCCACAGCCGCAAATTGCTGCAGCATCTTTTTATAGGAAGGCATATAGATTTCGACAAAATCTTTTTCCCGCATAAAAGTCGGCATATGCAAGGGAATAAAAACGGAACCTTCCGGGTGGATGTTTGCCGGCAAACCCCAATGGAACAAGAGCGGCATCATCACCTCTGCCGCCTCTTTAAGTTGTGTACGATGACGGCGGATATCCATGCTGATCCCGGAAAAGCTGCGAAGCTGATCAGCAATAAAGTCCATCGGTGCTTCAGTAAAATTAAAAGAGCCCAGGGGGCTACCCAGATAATAGCCATGGGTCTGAATTAATTCAAAGAAAGTTGGTAAAAAGGCTGCTTCATCGTTTTGTAGCGCCATTTTTCCCATCTGAATTGAAGCCGCCATCAAAATTGGATTAGCTGGATCTAGATTTTTGTGCTGTCGGGGAATCACTGTTTCAACCAGAAAATCAAAGCCCTTTTCAATCAATAAATCGTACTCGCTATCCTGCATTCCTACCACTTCCGGATGCTGCACAAAACCGCCATTCCCCATCACAAAAGACTGAGAACCAAATAGCTGATACATAGAAGGGGTTCGCGACAACAAGAAGTTTGCCGGTGCAACCGGACAGCTATCGGAATAAATTTTTTCACAGAGCTTTTTGGCCGGATCGGCCAATAATGAATAATTAAATTGAAAGTCAAAGAGATTTTGACCCCCATATTCCGCCACAATGTGTTGGCCAAAACTGATACCAACCGGCATTCGTTTGGGAATAATGTTTGAATAAAAATCACTGTATAACTGACCACGTTCTTGCTGTAGGGCTAACACGTCACTCATTTTTT
>JASGLP010000054.1 GCA_030156895.1 Eubacteriaceae bacterium
GATGTTAGGTGCATTTTTCTGTCAACTTTCATTTTTCAGAAGCTGCGGTGTTTGTTTTAATGCGGTCTCAGCCGCATTTTTCAGCTGGGAAAGTTGAGTTATAATATTTTTTATCAGGGGAAATATACCGCAAGGTTACTGGCACAGACGATAGATCGGAATCCTTCACAGGGCGATTTAGCTCTTGTACAGAGATTAGGTCAGGCGATTACATTGGTTTACAAGCGCTACTATAATTCATTAGAAAATTATTCAGATCATATTCAGTTTCGTAACACTTTAAAAAAGTTGATTAGTGGGTCCGTTTCGACGGCAGAGAGACCGAAAGATCTGCTTGTTTATCGCAACTGGAAGCAGGTGAATACCTTTCAGATGATAAAATTTCAATTGAGTTTAAAAGATAATACAGGGATTTCCCTTGAATATTTCTGTTCGCAAATTGAAAATGCTTTCAGTGAATGCTGTGCGGTTAAATTACCTGAGGGTATATTTTGTATCCGAAATTTGACTTTGGGTGATAATACTTCGGTGTTTTTAGGAAAACTGCCATATTTTCTGCGTGAAAACGTCTGCAAGGCAGGCATCAGCAATGAGTTTTCTAATTTCTATGACCTCCATACTTATTGTTTTGAGGCAGATGTGGCGTTAGTCATTGGTGAAAGAACCGATAGTATGTTGTGGTATTATCATTTTCGGGACTATGCTTTTACTTACCTCAAGGATCAATGTGTTTTGGAACTGCCAGTCCGTCAGATCTGTCATCCAGCGCTGAAAATACTAATGGAATTTGATGAAAAGGAGCATGCTGAACTTTATTTGACACTTAAAACTTTTTTTGAAGAGAAATATAATGGCTCACATACTGCAGATAAACTTTGTATTCACCGCACCACTTTTTTTTATCGCTTAAAAAAAATTGAAACTCTAACAGGGATAGATCTGGATAATTTTGATCAAAGAATCTATCTGATGTTGTCGTTTGCGTTAATTACATCGATAGAATAAATATGCTTAAAAACGCAATGTATGTGGTTTGTAAATTATTTTGTAAGCAATTGTGAATCATTCAATCTCCACCATAATTTCAGTGAAATAATTCCCCTCATCCCCTTGCATGTAAAGAGAAATCTCAGCTTCATAAACATTTCCGCAAATTGAAAGCGATGCTTCATTGGCGTAATCAAGAATAAAGTCGTAGGTTTGAGCCATATCCGGGTTCCATGGTTTGATCAGGCGGAGATAACGTCCTGCGGGCTTAATAAAGAGGCGATCGCTTTTAACCGATTGAGGGACACGGCTTAAAATATAGGAGCCTTTAAAATAATCGCGGTTTAGAAAGCTTTCGTGAAGCAGCAGAAAGGACAGCTGGTATTCTTCACCGAAGCCATGGTCACGGCAGTAGCGAAAATGCTGCTGCTGAGCCATAACAAAAGCGGCTGGATCGTTCAGATCCGAGGCGATGTGAGTACCGATAAAATACTCTTCTACGGATGTTTCGGTTACGTGGCAGTTCCCAAGTAAAGCAGGATCTTCCAGAAGCTTAAATCTTTCAATGCTCTGACGAAGCCTTTTTTCCTTTTGCAAGAGTTTTTGTTTGTCAAACAGAAGCGCATCAAGTTGTTCTTCCAGGATCTTTCTTAAATCGGTGTGAACGGGTGTTGCAAAAATTTCACGGATTTTTTCCAGTGAGCAGCCCGAGCTTTTTAAAACATCAATCAGATAAAAATCGTTGACCTGCAGATCCGAATATTTGTAATAGCCGTTTTCGGAAGTCTGTTCAGGTTTAAGCAGGCCGATCTGACGATAGTGGCGCAGGGTTTCCTTGCTGGTATTGCAGAGCGCTGCAAATTCACCACTGTTATAAAATATTTTTTTCATGACAACCTTCCTTGACTATGGGGTAACAACATACTTTATAATTACATTATTCGGGTATTTTGTCAAATCAGAGTAGCGGAAAATAATAAAATCTTTAACAGAAAAGGTAAAAAATGAATATTAAATTGTCAGATAATTTTTCTTATGGGCGACTGCTGCGGTTTGTCCTCCCTACGGTTGTCATGATGATCGTTTCATCGGTTTACAGTATTGTGGATGGTTTTTTCATCTCGAACTTTGCTGGCAAGAATGCTTTTGCAGCGGTCAATCTGGTCATGCCGGTTTTAATGATTATTGGTTCCTTTGGCTTTATGATTGGGACTGGGGGGAGTGCTCTGGTGGCCAAAACCCTGGGTGAAGGAAACCAGGAAAAAGCCAACCGGATTTTTTCAATGCTGATTACCGTGGTTCTTATTGTTGGTCTTAGCTTATCAATCCTGGGATTTGTTTTCATCCGTCCCCTGGCGATGATGATTGGGGCAAGTGATCTGATAATTGACGATTGCGTCTTATATGGCAGAATTTTAATTGCCTCCTGTAGCCTGTTTATGCTGCAGAACTGCTTTCAAAGTTTTCTGGTTACGGCAGAAAGACCCCATATGGGGCTGGTGATTTCGATTATTGCCGGTCTTAATAACGTTTTTTTCGACTTTCTCTTTGTCTATGTTTTTTCCATGGGGATTGCGGGTGCCGCGATTGCTACGGCCATGAGCCAGTTGATTGGAGCGCTGGTGCCAGTTATTTATTTTCTTGGCCCCAATAAAAGCCTCTTAAGACTGGTTAAGCCGGAAATTGATTTGAAGGCCCTTCGCTTAAGTTGCATCAATGGTTCATCGGAGATGATGACAGGTCTTTCAACATCCCTTGTCAGTATGCTCTATAATTATCAGTTGGTCAAAATTGCCGCGGAAAACGGCATTGCTGCTTATGGTGCTATCATGTATCTGAGCATGTTGTTTATGAGTCTGTATTTTGGTTTTTCTATTGGGGTTGGGCCGATTATCGCCTATCATTACGGTGCGGACAATAATAAGGAATTGAAAAGCCTCTTCAGAAAAAGTCTGGTCATTGTTATGGCAGCTGGGGTGTCGATGGTTATTTTGGCAGAAACCTTGGCAGCACCACTGTCCGGATTATTTGTTGGCTATAACCAGGAGCTGCTGGACCTTACCCTAAATGGCATGCGACTCTTTTCTCTGTCTTTCGTCTTGAGTGGTTTCAATATTTTTGGGGCCGCCTTTTTTACAGCCCTCAATAACGGTCCGGTCTCGGCACTGATTTCCTTTATGCGCACACTGGTGATGGAAGTCGGTGCGGTGCTGATATTGCCGATCTTTCTGGGAATTAATGGCATTTGGCTGGCGATTGTTGTGGCGGAAGGGGTAACAGCAGTGCTGACGGGGACATTGTTGTTAAAAAACAACTGGAAGTATCAATACCTTGGCTTTAAATCAGTCTCAAAAACGGGGTCAATGTATTAGATCTTAATAAGCTTTGTTAAAGTGGTCTGAGAGTTAATCTGTTGCACAAGTTGATTTTTTAAACATTGCTTGCATGACTGATTATCATCACAGCAACTCAAAAGCGCATAGCGTATATGTGAATGGTTGTGAAATTGATCTGGAAAAATCCGCATGATTCGGACTAAAAATCGATTCATGCGGGTTTCATTGTTTTTTGACTCAAAGATTTTTATGGCTTATTTCCATTTGAAATTGTCTTTACCGGCACCGATCTCAAAATGATATTTCACAATGCCCAGATCGACTTTGCTGTAAAAGGCTCTTCCTGCTTTGGCAGAAACGACCTTATCGGTCAGTGAAATTTTAAATTTTTGCTGGTTGATGGCTGTGGGGGCCAGCATTGCGGCTTTCATACCACTAATAAACCAGTCAGGTGTCCGGCTATTGACGTCACTCAAGGCTTCCATGGGTTTCGACTGATGGGGGACTCCGGTTGTTAATCCATAGCCCAGTGAAATCACAAGACACAGTTTTTCACCTGGCTCAATCACATAGGCTGATTTGATTCGGGAGAAAGACATTGCCACCCAGCAGGTATTCAATCCAAGTTGTTGTAAAAATAAGACCAGATCTTCGCCGTAGTAGCCGCACTTTTCTTCAAGATCAGGCCCTTTCTTTCCGATTAGGGCAATATAATTCGTTACGCCGCTAAATTTGCCATAATGGGCCATCATTCCATCAAAGGCTTTGGGTTCATTGCTAACAAGCTGAATATGGAGTCCACTTTCGCTGTTGCACTGATTGATTCTTTCAAGCAGTTGTTCTTTTAGATTTTGAGGCAGTTCTTTGTTTTCATAGGATCGAACAGAATGTCTGTTTGTCATAGCATCTTGAATGGTAAGCATGTTTTTTCTCCTTATATTTCAATGGTTTGTTCTGGGATGGATGGATTATGATTGGGTATGACTAAAATACAATTTGGATCGGCATGGCAGGCAGTGGTGTGAGCAAGAGATTTTTTTGCAAGGATAGCACCGGCAGCATTTCAGGAATAATATATTCACTTCTTGCATGAAAAACATGCACTTTAATCATCACCGCTCCGATTCGGCAGCTGCAGCATAATCTCCTGGGCATCCGTCAACATATGAATTAATTGGCCAAAGGATTTCATATCTGCATCAAAATAATAAAAATTCATGGTTCCTTCTTTACGAACTTTCAGAATACCAGCTTTTTTTAATATCTGAAGATGGTGGGACACGGCGGGTCTTGAAAGTGACGTGCAGCTTGCGATTTCCCCAACCCTTGCACCGGAACAGTTTTTCACTTTTAACATTTCCAGGATGATGTGCTGTCTGCTTTCATCTCCAAGTGCGGTCAATATGGTCTGGCAGTCAGTAATATCAGAGGACAACTTTCTGATTTTTGAATCGAGATTCATATCATCTACCTTTCGTTTATTTACTTATACAGATCATACCATAAATTCCTTCCAAAAGTTCATTGGTAAAGAAAATCGAGTTGAATAAGTGAGTTGTTATATCTAAGTGTCTATTCAATCTCTACCAGAATCTCAGTGAAATAATTTACCACATCTTTCTGCTATATAATAATGTAGAGATAAATTTAAAAAAGTCAAAAGACAACTTTTTCGATTTGCTTGAAGCAAATGTTTTGTTATAATAATGAAGACTTTGTGAACGGGAGAAATCAATTGGAAGAAAAGATAGATCAGCTGGTCATGGCAATAGACTGTGGAACCGGAGGGATTCGGGCAATTTTGTTTGATGCCAGGGGTAATGAACTGGCGACAACCAAGAAGGTCTTTACTGGATATTATTCACAACGAGAGAATTTCAAGGAAGCCGCGCCGGAAATGTTTTGGGACGGTCTGGTTTTTGTCGTTTCGCAAATGAAAAAAGAACAACCAGTAGAATTTATGAAAATCGAAGCCTTAACCATCGCCTGCCAGCGGGATGTCATTACAGTAGTTGATAAGAAGGGTAAGCCTTTAAGAGATTTCATCAGCTGGTTGGATCGCCGGGAGTTGGAAAAACCCTTGCCATTTTCTTGGCCTTATGCCCTGCTTTTTAAGCTGATCGGTTATACGGAAGCGGCGAATTCTTTTAGCCAAACCTGTCATGCTCACTGGATTAAAGTGAAAGAACCTGACATCTGGGTAAAGGCCGATAAACTGGTTTTTCTTTCAACCTATTTAATTAGCCGTCTGACCGGACGGATCGTTGAGAGCCGTTCGTCAGTAGCTGGGCATGTCCCGTTTGACACTAAGAAAAAGGAATGGTGTAAAAAAGCCGATGTCAAGGCTGCGATTTTAAATATTGAAGCGGATATGCGCTTTGATCTGATCGATTCCTGTCAGACCATCGGTTTGCTTTCTGAAAAAGTCTCAAAAGAGCTTGGCTTTGAAAATCCATGCCAGGTGATTGCTTCGGGTACCGACAAGGGCTGTGAGACACTTGGGGTCGGCGCTTTAACGCCGGAAATTGCCAGCGTATCCTTAGGCACTCAGGCAACGTTGGAAGTAACCACCAACCGTTATGTGGAAATTTATCCTTTCTATCCGTCTTTTCCAGCGGTTTCTAAAGAAGGCTATAACCCGGAGGTAACCATTTATCATGGTTTTTGGATGGTGGACTGGTATATCGATAACTTTTTATGTGATCAGAAAGATGCACAAGTTTTTTCTTTACTGGATCAGTTTTTGAAAGATACCAATCCTGGGGCCGGGGGGATTATTCATCAGCCATACTGGGGTCGTGAAGCCTTCCATCCGGAAGCTCGGGGTGCCTTAATTGGTATGACGGAGGGGCATGACCGCCGCCATATCTATCGGGCTATTATTGAAGGTCTTGCTTTTGCCCTACTTGCGGGCATTGAGCGAATCGAGAAGAAAACTAAAGTTCCCATCACGGAAATTGGCATCTCTGGCGGCGGGTCAGCCAGTGACGAAATTATGCAGGTCATGGCCAATATTTTCAATCGTCAGGTCTATCGGGTCCAGACCAGAGAAACCACCGGATTAGGTGCTTCAATGGCGGCCTTTGTGGGTTTGGGAGTCTATCAAACACTTACTGACGCATCTGTGGCAATGGTCAGAAAAAAAGAGATCTTTTATCCGGATGCTAATATTAATGCATTGTATGGTAAAATATATCGGGAAGTTTATCAAAAGATGTACGGACGTTTAAAACCCTTATTTAAATCGTTGAAGATTTAAGAAATTAAGGGTATCATATATGTTTGGATAATCAGATCCAATTCATATTCAAACAAGACTTTGTGTCTTTTAATAAGAAGAGGTCATTTACGACATGAAAAACAATTATAAAATGGGGATTGATATTGGTTCTACAACCATCAAAATGGTCATTCTTGATCAAGAGGAATCAATTATTTATGAAGCCTATCGACGACATTTGTCAAATATTAAAAATACGATTGTTGGACTCCTTAATGAAGCCTACGATAAAATGGGGGATTTATCAGCCCGGGTTTGCGTGACCGGTTCGGGCGGATTAATGATTTCCCAGTGGCTGGGCATTGATTTTGTCCAGGAGGTTGTAGCAGGAACTCGGGCGGTAGAACGCCTGATTCCGACCACGGACGTAGCTATTGAACTGGGCGGCGAGGATGCCAAGATTACCTTTTTCAACGGAACGATTGAACAGCGAATGAACGGTACCTGTGCTGGTGGCACAGGTGCTTTTATCGATCAGATGGCAACACTTTTAAAAACCGATGCCCAAGGTTTAAATGAAATGGCTAAAAGTCATCAGACTATTTATCCCATTGCTTCCCGTTGCGGGGTTTTTTCCAAAACGGATATCCAACCGCTGATTAATGAAGGGGCTGAAAAATCTGATATCGCTGCCTCAATCTTTCAGGCGGTGGTTAATCAGACCATCAGCGGTTTGGCTTGTGGCCGACCGATTCGTGGAAATATTGCTTTTCTGGGTGGCCCGCTCTTCTTTTTATCGGAGCTGCGTCAACGTTTTATCAAAACCTTAAACCTTTCGGACCAGGAAATAATTTTCCCGCAAAAATCCAATCTTTTTGTAGCTATGGGTGCAGCTTTTCTGGCTGAAGATGTGGAGGTAACTGAATTTTCTGAATTGGTTGCGGCGGTTGCATCGCTCAATGTCAGTGTCGAAAATGAAGTCGATCGACTGGAACCTTTGTTTTCCAGTTCTGAACAACTGGCGCAATTCAGAAAACGACATGCTGCCAGAGCAGTTGAAAGAAATGCTTTGTCTGATTACAAAGGCGTTGCTTTTCTGGGAATTGATGTCGGATCCACGACGACAAAAGCGGTTCTGATCGGCGAAAAGGGTCAGCTTCTTTTTGATTACTATGGTAGCAACGAAGGCAGTCCTTTAACCCAGTCAATTGTTATCCTTAAAAAAGTTTATCAAATTTTACCGCCAGATGTAAAAATTGGCAAAGCAACTGTTACTGGTTATGGGGAGTCACTGGTTAAAACGGCTTTAAAAGTCGATATAGGTGAAATCGAAACTATTGCCCATTACAAAGGTGCCCGCTTTTTTGAACCGGACGTCGATTTTATCCTGGATATTGGCGGCCAGGATATGAAATGCCTGCGCATTAAAAATGGCACTATTGACAGCATCATTTTAAACGAAGCCTGTTCATCCGGTTGTGGTTCGTTTTTAGAAACTTTTGCCAGATCACTTGATCTTTCTATGGATGACTTTGTAGATGAAGCGCTTCTGGCTAAACATCCGGTCGATTTGGGTACCCGCTGTACTGTCTTTATGAATTCCAAGGTTAAACAGTCGCAGAAAGAAGGCGCTGAAGTTGGCGAGATTTCGGCCGGCCTGTCTTACTCGGTCATTAAAAATGCACTTCAGAAAGTTATCAAAATTCACGATCCAAAAGAGTTGGGGCAGTCGATTGTTGTTCAGGGTGGGACCTTTAATAATCAGGCGGTTCTGCGAGCTTTTGAGAAAATCACCGGCAAAGAAGTGGTGCGGCCGGATATCGCAGGTCTGATGGGAGCTTTTGGCGCCGCTCTAATTGCCAGAGAAGCTTATCAGCCGGGAGACCTTACAAGCCTATTATCGGCAGTTGAACTCGATGATTTTAAAGTGGATGTCAGTCATCGCCGTTGTGGCGGTTGTACTAATAATTGTCTCCTAACTATTAATCGTTTTAACGACAATTCCCGCCATATTACCGGTAACCGTTGTGAAATTGGCGAAGGTTCAGTTACTAAAAATAAAGAGCTGCCGAATCTTTTTGAATACAAGTATCATCGCCTCTTTGATTATATTTCGCTTGATGAACAAATGGCTAAGAGGGGAAAAATCGGGATTCCCCGAGTTTTAAACATTTATGAGAACTATCCCTTCTGGCATACGTTTTTAACAAAACTGGGCTATCAGGTAGTCTTATCTCCCGAATCAAACCGTCGGGTTTATGAAAAAGGAATGGAAAGCATCCCTTCGGAATCGGTCTGCTATCCGGCTAAACTGGCCCACGGTCATGTACAGTCGCTGATCGATGCGGGTGTGACGCTAATCTTTTATCCTTGTATTCCGTATGAGGAAGAAGAGTTTGAAAAAGCCGATAATACCTATAATTGTCCCATCGTCATGTCGTATCCCGAAACAATTAAGCATAATCAGGATGATTTAAGCCAGGTCACCTACCTGAATCCATTTTTACCGCTTAATCATCCAGTTCGCCTGGAAGAACGCTTAATTGAAGTTTTTGCTAACCTGGGTGTTGATAAAAATGAAGTCATCGCGGCTATGGCGGTGGCATTGGTGGAAAAGGAACAGTTTAAAGAAGATATCAGAAGAAAAGGTGAGGAAGCCCTTGATTTTTTAAAGAAAACCGGAAAAAAGGGGATTGTTTTAGCTGGCCGTCCCTATCATCTTGATCCGGAAGTTAATCATGGTCTGGATAATATTATTACCTCGCTGGGAATGGCTGTTTTAACCGAAGATTCAATCGCTCATCTGGCGATTGAAGAAAAAGATGAACGTCTGCGAGTCCTGGATCAGTGGAAATATCACAGTCGCCTCTATCGAGCGGCAATGGTGGTTAATGATTCGCCCTTTCTGGAGCTTGTTCAGCTGACTTCTTTTGGCTGCGGTTTAGATGCGGTGACCTCGGAACAGACCCAGGAAATTCTGGAAAGCAAGGGAAATATCTATACCCTGATTAAAATCGATGAAGTCAATAACCTGGGAGCCATTCGGATCAGGCTGCGCTCACTTAAAGCAGCCATGATCGAACGGCAATTAAACTGCTCCCCACGCGTTTCAAAAGTGCCACCGAAACGGGTACTCTTTACCCGGAAAATGAAAAAGACCCATACGCTGCTGGTGCCTCAGATGTCACCAATTCATTTTGATTTGATCCAGGATGCCATGGAGTCCTCCGGCTATAATGTGGAAGTCATGCCTAGTGTTGACAATGGTGCGATTAATGAAGGCTTAATGTATGTAAATAACGATGCCTGCTATCCAACCATTATTACCACCGGTCAGATCATGGCAGCTCTAAAATCGGGCAATTATGATCTTGACCATGTATCAGTCATGATGACTCAGACTGGCGGTCCCTGTCGAGCTTCAAACTACGTTTCTTTTATCAGAAAAGCTTTGGATTCAGCAGGGATGTCGCAAGTTCCGGTCATTGCCCTCTCAGCCACGGGAATCGAAAAAAATCCCGGTTTTAAAATCTCTTTGCCGCTCTTGAAGAAACTCCTGATTGGGGTTGTTTATGGCGATCTCTTCCAAAGACTTGTCTCTGCGACAAGACCTTATGAGCGTTACCGCGGTTCAACCCATGCTCTTTATCAGTATTGGCGAAAAAAGGCTAAACAAAATATTCAGGATGGCAATATTGCCCGCTTTAAAAGAAATGTTGTGCGGATTGTTGAAGAATTTGATGACCTGCCCAGAATTGAAAAGTGTCTGCCCAAAGTGGCAATTGTTGGCGAAATTCTGGTTAAGTATCATCCCACAGCCAATAATAATCTGCAAAAAGTTTTAGAAGATGAAGGGGCAGAAGTTATCATGCCTGAGCTGATGGATTTCTTTTTGTACTGTGCCTATAATCAGATCTATAAGTATGAAGAATTGTCAGCTTCCAGAAGCTCGATGAAGATTGCCAAATTTGTGATTCACAGTCTGGAACGCTTTCGAAAAGAGATGAAAAAAGCCCTCAATAAGAGCAAACATTTTATGGCACCGTCGACTATTGAGAAAAAAGCGGCTAAAGCCAGTGAACTGATTTCACTGGGCAATCAGGGAGGAGAAGGCTGGTTTTTAACAGCAGAAATGATGGAGTTAATAGAAGAAGGGGTTGAAAATATCGTCTGTGTGCAACCTTTTGCCTGCCTGCCCAATCATGTTATGGGTAAGGGAATGATCAAGCCGATCCGGGAAAAATATCCGCGCTCCAATATTGCACCAATCGATTATGATCCGGGTGCCAGTGAGGTCAATCAGTTGAATCGTATCAAACTGATGATGGAGACCGCCAGGAAAAATCTAAAAAGATGATAAGCTTACACTTACAACCGAGATGATTAAATATTTGTGCACTGACAATGACTCCTGAGTGGCAAGTAAGCGCCTAAATTGGTGATTTCAAATAGGGATCCTCTACGTATCTTTGCGTAGAGGATCTGTTTCTTTCGTCACCATAAATGCCAATAGGATGGTGCGGGGGGGATAAAGTACAGTTTCACTTGTTCACGATGGCGGTCATTGCTTTTGAAGAACTAAAAAGAACCCGTAACCTGATGCAAAATAATTTGCAGCTGGTTACGGGTTTTTTAATTACACAAAAGTAATTCGTGCAATTGGAAGCATTTTAGGGAAATACTTCCAGTTCTAAATGAAAAAGGGGAGTAATTCATTTAGGGATAAAGGATTATATGTGATATATTCATTATAGAAAACAACTTCTAAGAATACAATCATTATTTTTGCTTTAACGTTTGCAAAATTTCATAAACGATTACATCTTAATTTAAAATTAACATGGCCTTAACAGGACTTATGTTATAATTGATTATTATATGAGAAAGAGGCTTTTAAATGAAAAAAATTCTAGTGATCGAAGATGAAGTGAATATTTTCGAATTAATTAAATTTAACCTTGAAGCCCAGGGTTTTGAAGTATACGGTGTTCATGATGGCCTGCAAGCACTACCTAAAATTTTGGAGCTACAGCCTTCATTAATTATTTTGGATTTGATGTTGCCGGGCAAGGATGGCATTAGCATCTGTCGCGAGATCAGGGAAAACGCAGCGGTTTCTTATGTGCCAATTGTGATGTTGACAGCAAAGAGCGAGGAATTTGACAAGGTTCTGGGGCTGGAGATTGGTGCGGATGATTATATCACCAAACCTTTTAGTATTAAAGAACTGTCAGCCCGGGTTAAGGCGGTTTTGAGACGGACAGATCTTTTATTGTCAAAAGATGAAGAAAATATCAAAGTGGGAGACCTTGTGATCGAGCCTAAAGCCTTTGAGGTTTTCAAAAATGGGCAAAAGATTGCTCTAACCCTTAAAGAATATGAACTGCTGGTTTTTATGGCCAAACATCGTGGTCAGGTCTTAACCCGTGATCAGCTTTTAGATCAAATCTGGGGCTTTGATTATTACGGTGAAACCAGAACCGTGGATGTGCATATTCGCTATCTGCGGAAAAAAATTGAAGATGATTCGGATAAGCATTATATTGAAACGGTACGTGGTGTGGGTTATCGGTTCGTAGAAAATTAGGAGAAGCCGTGAAAAAACGATTAATTCTGGCATTGACCATCGTCAGTATCATTAGTATTCTGACATGTGGCATTTTTGCAACGATCAGTTATCGGGATAACTATTATGAAAATACCAGGCAGCGTCTGATTCAGGACATTGACTATGTCGGCGGCAACTTGTTGCCTGATTTTCTGGAAACAGGCAACGCCCAGGAACTGGAAGATTTTTCCACAGCTACCTTTATCAGGATGACGCTTGTTGAAGAAGACGGCACAGTTTTGTATGATTCGCTCAAAGATGCCAGTGAATTGGATAATCACCGCTATCGGCCGGAAATAGTGGGAGCTTTTGCTGGTGAGATCACCAGCGAAACCCGCTACTCCAAGACCTTCACTGACGATATGCTCTATGTGGCCGCTCCTTATTACAATGAAGCTAATCAGATTATTGGCGTGATTCGCCTGGCCATGCCGCTTAATGCCCTGGATTCGGCAGTTTTCGAAATGATTAATAATATCATTTTTGTTTTGCTGGCAACGATCATTGCGACCTTACTTTTAGTGACCTATTTTGTCAATCGTGAGTTAAAACCGCTGGACGAAGTCTCCACTTTTGCCCAGAAAATTGCAACCGGAAAATTCGGCAGTGAACTGACCATGATTCGGGAAGACGAAATCGGTGAACTGGTGGAATCATTGAATCAGATGTCTCGGCAATTAAAGACTTTTTTTAACGAAATGGATCATAAGAATTCAGAACTGACTTCCATTTTATCCAGCATGAATCACGGTGTAATTGCCATTGATGATGAGAATTACATCGTTCATCTGAATGAAGCGGCCAAAAAATTATTAGGACTTAGCAGTCAGGACGACCATAGCGGTAAAAATATTCTTGAGGTCTATCGAGAGTCCTTTATGTATGATCTGATGGTCAAACTTGATGAAACAGGCATGGATAAGGCGCGTTTTGAATCAAGACTCAATGACGATCAGATTATTCGGGTGAGCGTCAACCCCATGATCGAAAATAAAAGTGAAATTACGGGTCATATCATTGTCCTGGAAGATATCACCCTGGTAAAAAATCTGGAAAAAATGCGGCGTGATTTTGTGGCAAATGTGTCCCATGAACTAAAAACACCCATCACAACCATCAAAGGCTTTATTGAAACCATTCAGGAAAATGAAATCAGAGATCAGGAAACCCTTGATCGCTTTTATAACATTATATTTGAAGAAAGCAATCGACTAAGTCGGCTGGTGTCAGATATCCTGGTTTTATCCCAGTTGGAGAACAGTCAGGGAATACAAAAAGAAGAAGAGCTTTTAAATATCCGAGATGAAATGCATCAGATTTTCGATTTATTGGGGATTGGTGCTAAGCTTAAAGACATAGAGCTTTTGTTTAGCGGCAATGAGAACACAAAAATCCTTTTTAAACCGGATGAATTCAGACAAATGATGATCAACCTGGTGGATAATGGTATCAAGTATTCTGATCCTAATGGGAAAATTGACGTGCATGTGGATGAATCGGATGATCAGATCGCAATTACGGTGAGTGATCAGGGCTTGGGGATTCCTAAAAAAGATATTGATCGGATCTTTGAGCGCTTTTATCGGGTCGACAAGAGCCGATCAAAAGAAAAAGGTGGCACAGGACTGGGCCTGGCCATTGTAAAACATATCATTATCAACAATAATGGCACAATTAGCGTTGAAAGTCGGGTTGGAACGGGTACGACCTTTTATTTAAGTTTTCCCCGATAGGCTTCTGTAATATCATTTAAATAGGGTGTTTTCTTAAGCAGGGACAGTAGCCCACGGGCAGCTGTCCCTGTTATTATGCCAGTGGGAATGGCGATCAGCATCAGGACCGGAAAATAGGCAAAAAAAAGGTTAGTGTTCTGCAAAACAAGTGCAGCCACGATTAGCTGTCCCATATTATGAAAAATTGCCCCAAATACACTGATCAGGGTAATGGAAATAGATCTGCGACTTAAAAGAGTCATGACGATCAGACTTAAAAAGCCGCCGCATAGACTGTAAATAATCGAAAACATATTACCAAACAGAAATCCAGACAGGATAACCCGAGCAACAACCAGTAAGAGGGTCATAGGCCAGTTAAGGAGAACGATTGAAACCATGGTAACAATATTGGGAAGTCCCAGCTTAGCACCTGGAATGGGCAAGGGCAAGGGAATAAAAGACTCCACATAGGCCATAATGAGTGCCAGTGCCAGTAAGAGACTTAACAGAACCAGTCGTCTGGTTTTAGATGGCATGCTAGTTACCGGTCACAATCTCGACAACCAGTTTATGCGGGAGACAGACGATGGTTTCGCCGGGACTGGAAATCGGGTAGGTTTTAACACAGATCTGATCAGGGCAGTCAGCTTCCGTGATACCCGCCTTGCCATTACTAATGGTGAGTACATTATAGCCATCATCAGTTTCAAAGCTTTGGATCAGATCTTCATCTAAAGGATATTCGCCAATTGTTTGGCCATTTACGGATACCCGTACCAAAAGATTGGAATCGGTCATATGATAAAGATAAAAAGCGCCCATGCCCAGTAAACTGATTAAAATCAGGACGCCTACGATCATCATTTCTTTTTTATTCATTGTTTTCCTCGTTTAAATGGGTTTGATTGTTATATGATTCAGTCTATTTTATCGAAAACTATGGCAATGGTAAAGGAAAAATATTTATGATTTTTTCAATGGAGTTTGGTATAATATCTTTATTTGCATCTCGTGATGGGGGTTTTCAAATGACGATCACAAAGAATAAAATTCTGGGAATGCTAGCAGTTGTCTTTATTTTGGCTGTTATAGCAGTAGGCATTTATCAGAATCGATCAGTTAAAACGGTAACAAAGAGCGGTTTTCTGCTGGATACTTTTGTGAGTATCACCCTCTTTGATGAAACAGATGAGTCCTTACTCGAAGCGCCTTATGAGCGAATTGCAGAACTGAATGATGTCCTGACAGCTTTCAGAGCTGGCAGTGACTGTCAATTAATTCAGGACAATGCGGGAATTATGCCCGTTTCAGTATCAGATGATACCATTGCAATTATTAAAGAAAGTCTAAAGTTTTCGGCCTTGTCAGACGGCAAATTCGACGTAACGATTGGTCCTCTAGTTGATCTTTGGGGGATTGAAAGTCCGGAAGTCAAAGAAGCGCCAGCGCTTGACCAGATTGAGCAGGCAAAAGCTCTGATTGATTATCAGAAGATTGTTTTGGATGAAACAAACAAGACGGTTTATTTAACTGATCCGGGTATGTCAGTGAATTTTGGTGCTATTGCCAAAGGTTATATTGCCGATGAGATTATGCAGATGCTACGTGACGAAGGGGTCCAACATGCCCTGATCGATTTAGGTGGTAATATTCTGGTAATGGGCGGGAAAACGGCTAAACAGCCATTTGGAATTGGCGTTGAAGATCCCCTCAATCCCGGCCAAGGTTATATTGGTGTTATTTCACTGAGTGATGGGTCGGTGGTGACTTCCGGAAATTATCAGCGTTATTTTACGGATTCAAACGGTGTGCGTTACCATCACATCCTTGATCCGGATACTGGCTATCCTGCCGATACCGGCCTTATTCAAGTCAGTGTGATTGCCCAAAATTCCATTGATGCGGATGCCTTGAGTACAACATTATTCTTGCTTGGTACTGAGAAAGGATTGGAACTGGTAGAAAGCATGGATCAGGTGGAAGCGATCTTCATCATGGATGACCATCAGATTATTATGTCATCTGGAGCATCTGACTATTTTGTTTTTGACAGTGAAAATTACGGTGAGACTTATTCAATTAGTGAGTAGTGAATTAATAGAGGGATAGAGGATGCTAAAAGAAAAATTAAATGAAAGATATATGAGTGAGGCAATTGCCCTCAGAAGAGCGCTGCATCAAATTCCGGAAGAGGGATTTGCCCTTAACAAAACCAGACAGTTTGTTGTTGATTATCTCGCGCGATTAGGACTTTCGCCGGAAGTCGTCTGTGAATCGGGAGTGATTGCCTATATTAAGGCTCCTGTTGAAAATGATAATCCGATTGCCTTTCGAGCAGATATGGATGCTCTTTGTATTGAAGAAGGAAGTCAAAACAGCTACCATTCTAAAAATCCAGGAATGATGCATGCCTGTGGTCATGACGGCCATATGACCATGAATCTGCTGCTGGCAAAGTATCTGGTGGAAAACAGAGATACGATCAAACGTAGTGTATTGCTGGTTTTTCAACCAGCAGAAGAAGGGCCGGGCGGCGCTAAACCGATGATTGAAGCAGGGATTTTTGAAAAATATCCGGTTAAAGCAGTCTTCGGTTATCATTTATTCCCCTTTATAAAAGAAGGATATTTGGGTACCAGGCCAGGTCCGATGATGGCCAGAAACAGTGAGTTTTTTATTACTGCACATGGTATTAGTGGACATGGTGCCGAACCGCATCTGGGAAAAGATGTGATGATCGCTGGAGGGCAACTTATTATGGCCATGCAGTCGATTATAAGTCGCGATGTTGATCCTAAAAAAAGCGCCGTTATTACCATCGGTATGATATCTGGCGGGACACGTATCAATGTGATCGCTGACGAACTAAAGTTGTGTGGAACGATTCGCTCGTTTAACGGTGAAATTCATGAAATGATGCATAAACGCATAACAGAAATGGTTCGTGGCTGCGAACTCACAAGCGGCTGTCGGTTTGAACTTCAATTCGTGGAAATGTATCCGGAAGTCAATAACGATGAAAGGCTGTTTGAGATTTTTAAAAGCATTAACAAGGGTGAAAAAGTAAAGCAAATTGAAAAAATGATGCTTTCTGAGGATTTTTCCTTTTATCAAAAGGAAGTCCCCGGCCTATTTATTGGAATAGGGAGTGGCAACGCCAAAAAGGGATTTGATAAAAATCTTCACACCAGAGAATTTAATTTTGATGAAGCAATTCTGATAACCGGCTTGGCAGCATCAATTCGATTTATTCAGTATGACAATAACTTTTAGATTGGGAGAATAATATGTATCAGGAATTTTCACAAGTATATGATGAGTTGATGAAAGAAATCAACTATTCAGAATGGACAGACTATTTAAAACGCATTTTTCTTAATTCGCAAAGCGAAATAAAAGACGTTCTGGAGTTTGGCTGTGGTTCAGGTAATATTACGCTTAAATTGGCTTCAAGCGGCTATAATATGACTGCGATCGATATCTCAGAGGATATGTTGACGGTAGCAGACGAAAAAGCCAGTCGACAAGGGATCAAGAATATATCTTTTTATATGGGAGATATGACAAATTTCTATCTTGATTATCAATACGACGCAGTTATTGCCTGCTGTGACACAGTCAATTATCTTCATGATCTCGATGAAATTCAGAGTTTTCTGATGTGCAGTCGTGACTGCCTTAAAAGTGGCGGCTTGTTAATGTTTGATATTAATACTGCAACAAAGTACAAAAAGGTTATTAAGGATAATACTTTTATCTACAATTTGGATGATGTCTATTGCGTCTGGGAAAATGAACCAGAGCCAGAAAAGAATTGTGTGCATTTCAATTTGACTTTTTTTGTCAAAAACGAAGATGGTACCTATAATCGTTACGAAGAAAATCAGACCCAGTATTATTACCAGCTTGAAGACATTCACCACTGTCTGCTCAATTTAGGCTACAAAAATCTCAAATATTTTAATTTTGGAACCTTTCTGCAAGGAAGTAATGATGGGGATCGCGTCCAAATCGTAGCAGAAAAAAAATAATTTAAAAATATTGTTGACAACAGGCTTGGATCAATGTATAATAACGTTCGTACCTTAAGTGCTGGTCGCATAGCTCAGCTGGGAGAGCATCTGCCTTACAAGCAGAGGGTCACAGGTTCGAGCCCTGTTGCGACCACCATTTTACTAAGGTTGGCCTGGTAGTTCAGTTGGTTAGAATGCCAGCCTGTCACGCTGGAGGTCGAGAGTTCGAGTCTCTTCCAGGTCGCCATTTTTAATATTCTTTTAAGAAGAAAGTTGACAAAGAATGGGGAAGACATTTTAAATGTGCTGGAGTTTAAACGATTACCAATAAGTAATTGTTTCTCGAAAACTAAAGGAAAACAGCAAGTATGCCCAGATAGCTCAGTCGGTAGAGCAGAGGACTGAAAATCCTCGTGTCGGTGGTTCGATTCCGCCTCTGGGCACCATCGTTGCGGAAGTGGCTCAGTGGTAGAGCATCGCCTTGCCAAGGCGAGGGTCGCGGGTTCAAATCCCGTCTTCCGCTCCATATAACTGGCGCCATAGCCAAGTGGTAAGGCACGGGTCTGCAACACCCTCACCCCCAGTTCAAGTCTGGGTGGCGCCTCCAAAAAAAACTTAAAAAGTTCTTGACATCACAGAAATATGACAGTATAATAGAAAAGCTTCACAAATGAAGAGGCGTAAGCTTGACGTTTGCGCAGGGTCATAGAAAAGAGAATAGTACCATAAAACCTGTAAATCAGTTGACAAATGTCAACATCAAATAAGAGCGACACTCTTTCAAAAATGTCAACACGTGA
>JASGLP010000055.1 GCA_030156895.1 Eubacteriaceae bacterium
GCCATAATAATTTCCTCCGATATGAATTATTCTATCATCAATAGCTATCATATCAAAGAGTATTGATTAATTCAACTATCATCATGTCAGTACACTAGTAAAGATGATGAGGTTAATATAAAAAGATATTCGTCTATGTATAAACGTCAGCTAGAAAGTGAACCGCGCGCCCATTTTGAAACACATTCGCTCATTAGAAAGTGAACCGGATACAATTTACTTTTTGATATCATGTAAGTTTGATTGGGGCAACATATATGGGGAAAAAGCACAGTTCTGGTCAAACTTTTCCGGAACTGTGCTTTTTTCATATGTAATATCTGTAGGAGAGATATACTTGGGAGGGAATTATGGCCAGAAAGTCCAGACCTCGTAATAATAGAGATCATCAGCACGTTGGCCACTTAAAACCGCATAGAAAATAACGGATAAAATATAAATTCCGATACCGAGTGCCACAGAAAGACAATCCAGTCGGTTTGCCTTCGGATTTTTCCCGGTTACACCTGTGAAGATGTACTCAACATAGGATTTAAAACCTTTGCTTGTCCGAGTCGCTTTGTAGTTAGGCATCGAATGAACGATGGATACGATCATGGAAAGAATAACGATTCCGCCTCCGAAAGCACTGCTGAATAGACTAATAACAAAACCGGCAATTTCCATCACGATTAGGATAAGACTCAGGTTGGAGCTTCCTTTCTTGACCACCTCATTTAAATCATTAGGGATTGAAGAAGATTTTTTTGAATCAATGACAGCACCACAATTCGGACAGATTTTTGAACTTTCAGCTAACTGATTTCCACATTTTTCACAATACATTTTGTTTTCCTCCGTTTCTTTATTTTGTAAGCTAAGTATACAAGGATAAGATGGACATATTATGTCCTGATAAAATAATTTTTAGAATTTTTCTGAAAAATTGTAATCGAAAGAAGTAATAGGCTAAGATGTGTCTATAGACTGCCCCTTTCCTTTAAGCTGCAATAGGAATCCTCTGAACCAATAATTATGTGATCCAACAGTTCAATGCCAAGTAATTCCCCAGCATCTTTAATCCGTTTAGAAACAGCAAGATCTTCCTGAGAAGGTTCAGGATCACCAGATGGATGATTATGGAAAAGAATGATGCTGGCAGCACTTGATAAGACAGCAGTTTTAAAGACTTCTCTGGGATGAACTTCAGAACAGTTGATAGTGCCTATGCTGACAACATTAATGGATACGGGCTGGTTCTTATTATCAAGACAACAGACCAGAACCTGTTCCCGATCAAGATCTGAAAGGAAGAGTCGGCCAAGGCCAGCTGCATCAGCAGGAGTTGTCAGGTGTCTGACATCATAGAGAACGCTTCCTTCTTTAATAAGTTTAAGAGACACAATATTGACCCGTTTAACGGGTGATTGCTTTTTCATAAGAAAATCCTTTCATTAAATATTAAAGCCATAATCTCACAGTTGTTGGAGATTATGGCTTTATTTGACCAGTTATAAATGGCTGAAAATCAGCTTATTCAGATTTTAGTTTTTTCTTTTCCCGGTCATCAATAGCTTTTAACTCTTCGGCTTTGAATTTCCGGTAATCTTTCCAGGGCTCAAGAACCCACTCATTTCTGACACTGGGCGTTAAGGGATGCAGAAAATGACGAATCCCATAATCCTTAATGCAATAGACCTTATCAAAATAGATAGACAGCAGTGACAGGATCTGTTTTTCCCGTTCACCATGTTTCTTATTATTTTCAGTAAGCTTACCCCAGGCGAAGATAATTTTCCCGTTGTCGTCTTTAAAAGTTTTGTCACAGCTGGCCTTGATACAGGTATCAGTATTTTCATCCCATAAACCGGTAGTGTCTTTAATCTTTTTAACGTCCACATCGATTTTGGAATAGAGATTAAGCAGTTCAAAAGAACCAAACCCCAGTGCTTCAACGTTATTGGTGATCAGCTGAGTGGTTAAATCAGCCGAAACATTGGTCAGACTGCTGGGTGAAATGGAAATAACCGTAGCAGTCGGCAAAGCTTTGTCCCATTCCTTTCTTAAATTGTAACGATGACTTTCATCATTGGAAAAAATAGCTTCTGTTTTGATAACAGATTTGATTGATTTCATAAGTCTGATCCTCCGTTAATTCTTAGGTGTTCGCGGTTTTCTGACAGTTGGTTTTGTTGAAATGTAGAGGGCAATGGCAGCCACAGCCCCCTCAAAGAACTGGACTGAGTTAAAAGCAGTTACAGCAGCAAATATCATAATAAATCTCCTTAATAATAGTTTTGGATATGAGGCAATCCATGAGCCAGCAATTAATGACAACTAAGCAGTCTGCAAGACGTGATCAAGTGTGACCAGTATTGTCAGAGTTCCAAAGAACCCGATAACGTACCACATGAGAAACACCTCCCTTCAAATTTTGGGTATTTTAATATTCAGAGGCCAGTAAAAAGGTATGGTGGGTGCCATCATCAATAGCGTAAATTTTCGTCTCAATGATCTGGGATTCTGGCAGTTCCAGGACAAGTGTTTCTTTAAATGCCGGGACTTCCTGAAAATGAACGATCTCCTGAAGGCTGACCCCGTTAGAACGAATCTTTCTTAACTCAAAAACCTGAAAATAATTCATTTCTTTTAGTGAGTGTTTGGCTTTCTCCAGACAATCATAAATAACGACCTGGGTGATCGCAGGGATTTCAGACTGGAATCCTCTTGTCATGTAAGCATCATTGTTAAACATAAAAACCTCCTAAATTAAAAATGACCGATTTCTCGGCCGAATGAAAACAAACGAAAAATTTCAATCCCACTCACCCCACGCCAGCATCAATCTGGCTGATGACATTAGGTGGGGCGAATAGGGTGGGCAGAACCAGAAAAATGTGATAATCTGCTCCGGCCAAATAAAGACATCCTAAATAGTTGTCTACCTGATCAACGTACTCAAAGGTGCCATCCTCTAAACAGCTGTTGAACTGTCTGAATGCTTTAACATCATTTATAGACGTTAAAACAACGACATAGCCGCCTAGATCACGAAAAGGATCGCGGGATTTCCCATACGCCTGATCCATGACGAGTAATACATCGTGGATCATCGATTGAACAGAAGACGGCAAGTCATTAAACGCTTCATTGTGTTTGGTGTCGGTTTGATTAAATAAGTGAAACATTAACTACCTCCTTGTAGATTATTGAAAACTGATGGATTGCACAAAGGATCACAGAAATCGATGAGAATTGTCTGCAATAAAAAAGTGCCTAGGTTTTAACCTAAGCACCTCGTGTTTTGGGGTAATGTACTTCTTCTGGTGGAGTGGTATCTGGAAGATGGCTTCTATCATACTGTTTATCTGCTACCTGATCTCTGGAAATGGTTTGATTGTAGTTTGAATTTTCTTTTGAGTGGAGCACTGGAATTTTCAAAAGAATCTCAACGTTTTCTGGATGAATGATGATTTTCTCAATGATTGAAGAAACAGCCATCTGGACATCACGAATATTGTTTGATTTCATAAAGCTGGATAATTGACTTAATTTTTCTTTGACAGTTTCTAAAAGAACAGGTTCAGATTCTGTCATATTCTCGAGTTCTTTAACTTGTGCAGTCAGTATATTTTTAGATTCAATCAGTTCTTTAAGCTGATTTTGAAGTGTCTGATCAAAAAGGCCGTTGGCAATGGCATTTGAAAGGTTTTTAATTTTCTTATCAGCTTCAATGATCTTTTGTTTAAATGATTGTGTTTGAGAAGCTAAGTTCCCATACTTTTCAGCCCGGGACTCATTCAGATATTCAGTAAGTTGTTGGGCGTTCTGAAGCAAAACCTTTTGAATTAAATCTAAAACAACGGCATCCAGGGTTGTCATTTCAATACCCCGATTTTGGCAGGTTGACTGAGAATCTCTGTGTTTTCCTGAACAGACATAGTTGGCATAGCTTTTGTGACCAGGTCGTTCATTCCGATAGTGAGCAGTATAGGCAGCACCACATGAACAATATATTAGACCTGACAAAAGATAATGGCGTTTGGCACGAGCTCTTCCAGCTGAAGCACTTGGATTTTTCCTGATTTTCTGGGCTAGTTCAAACGTTTCTTCATCGATGATCACTGGACAGCCACCAGGGATTTTAATGATTTCAGAGTCATTCTTTTGCCTGTGGCCGTTGCGCTTTCCTCGTTTGTCTTTGGGAGCACTTTTATTAAAGACAAAAATACCTTTATATTTTTCATTTTTAAGAATAGAGAGCATGGTTGTTTTAGTAATCGAGTTGCCCTTTTTTGACCTGTTTACACCGGCTTTTGTTAAGGCTTCGGATATTTCCTGATAGCTGTAACCTTTGCCGCGCATTTCAAAAATCATTTTAACTGCAGTGATTTCATCGGTGTTGGATGCCAGAACCAAATGTTTTGTGTCTGGATCAACATCATACCCAAGAGGTGGCAGACCGCCACAGTGACGACATTCTCTGGCTCTGGATTTTTGTCCCCGAAGAACATTTTCAGATATCTGGATAATATCATTTTCAGCTGACCAGGATGAGATCAGCTTAAGCAATTTAGCCTGATGACTGTCGCCGTAGTTTTCAGTGACGGCAACCAGTGATACCCCATACTGATCTAAAAGATCTTCATACTTTAATTGGAGATTCAGGTCTCTGGCAAATCGATTATACTTGTAAACCAGAACAGTGGTGAATTCACTCTTTTCAGCATCTTTAATCATCTTCATGAATTGCTCACGCTGTGATTCTTTTGTTCCGCTGATCGCTTCATCCACATAATTTTGAATAATAGTATAGCCATTTTTTCTGGCAAATTCTTTGCAGGCATCCAGTTGAAGATCGATGCTGGCACCATCATTCTGCATTTTTGAAGAAAACCGGGCATATACAACAGCGTTAGACAAAGTTTGTTCAGATTTTCGCATTAATTCAGATCCTTTCTAATAAATTTATTCATTAGAATAATATATATTTAATAACCGTTTTAATACGGTTAGGCAGTTTATGTGTTTTATTTTAAAATCTCGAGAGATTGTTAATAGTGAGGCTGCCGTTTAGACAGCCTCCTTTTGGACTTATGAACATAATAGGCGTTCTATAATAGCGATAATGGACTGATAATAATTTTGGGTTGGTATTTCCTTGATTTCGAGAAGTTGAATGTCTTTCAGATTAGGGTGTTCGAGGTTTTTAATGTCTTCTCTGGAGATGATAAGCTTGCTTTGGTTAATGATCATAGGCCCAACACCTCAATATTGTCTTCGGATTCATCGACTTCTTTATAATTTAAAAGATAGTCATGTCCAGGATGGCGTTTTTCAATCAGCAGAGGTTCACTGATATTTTCAAAATACTGATTTAACTGTTCCCAGAATTTACGTTTACTGGTTCGTGGCTTATAATTCTGAGTAGCCCACTGTTCATAGGCCTGATAGATGCTGCTTTTTAAAATGGCTTTCTGCTCAGACGGTTCTGCTTTCTCATAATACAGGCCAAAGAAATTTAAAATTGGATTGGCGTTTTTAAAGAAATCACGTTTAGCATTTTCAATGGCTTCACAAGGTGTAAACCGATATTTATTGGCTTTAAGCCGTTCAAGCCCTTCTAGAGCCCATAAGAGAATACCATCGATTTCTTCAAGAAGCTTTTCTGTCAGGTTGATATCAGCTCCTTTGCCAACAAATTTGGCAGGGAAGGGTGTGATATGCAGTCTTCGTTCAAAACCGTACTTTATATCAGTGATCAGTTCGGGCATATTATTGGTCAGAAAAAGAAGTTTTATCGATGGTCTGACAGTTATTGCAGTCTGCCCTTTGCGATCAATGGTGACTTTATCATTGGTGCATAGAAGTTTGAGTCGTTCAGTTCGAAACAAACCAGCGACCTCTGATTCATTGGCTAGGTTTAGCTTTTTCCCAAACATGGGTTCAAGACCAAAGCGAGAATTCAAATCATGAAGGGTGACTGATGAAATATGGTCAGTGCCAACCATGGCTTCAATGATATTCCCTAGCGTACTCTTGCCGGAAGAACCATCACTGATCCAGAAAAAAACTTTTTCGCCTTTCATCGAATTTGAAATGATGTATCCGACCTGTTCCTGAAGATTAAGCGCCAGGGATTGATCAGATAAGGTAATCTCATCGATAAATTGAAGAAATCTTAGGCACTGTGCTTCGGGCCGATAAGTAATGGGTAGTACATAGGTTTTATAAAATTTTGGGCTATGTGGGATCAGCATTTTGCTTCCGATAAGAAAAATGCCATTTTTAAGTGTCAGATACTCACCTGAATTCCAGGTATGAACAGTTGTTTTAATCTCTCGCATCAGGGCCGTCAGCAAAGCTTGCTCCCTTGAGCTGTTCCATAAATGGACACCCTCATAATAATTTAACAGATAATAAATGATGCGCGCCATTTTGATGTAACCGGCTTTGTTTCTTAAAGCGCTGCAGATTTCATAATAGCCAGATTTATTATAAATAGCAAAGTCAGTTTCAGAGCCCATGACGATATTGTGAAACATATTTTTTATAGCTTGAACACAGACAGTGATATTAAGGCCATTGATGGTGATAGCTGAGTTTTCTTTCTGTTCAAATATAAAGCCAATGCTTTCTGCCCATTCTAGTACGGACAAACCTTGGGGATTGATTTTTTCAAGAGCGATAAACTGACTCAGTTCAAAGTCTTCTGAATCAGTGACCTCATCAATTAGATCAGTTTGATTAAGCCTTATGCCGTTATTTGTTTCATTTTCCATTTAAAGGTCCTTTCATATTTTGGAATACAGGGAGAAGAGTGAAACTCTTCCCCAATAATTGTTGATCAATTCACTGCTCAAAAATCAGTTATCAATAAGGAAATTTGCCAGAATTGGAAAAGGCGGGAGTTCAATATCACCGCGAACAATATAGTCGAGTGTAGCTAACCCAGAGCATTCATTTTCAAAGTCATTTATCATGGGCAGATCAAACAATTCACTTAAAAAGATTGCTGGAGAGCTTATCGTTGGTGTTGAACAAGAAATACTGATGTATTCTTCCATATAAAAGCATTCATCCTCAGTATCTATGTTTTGCAAAAGGAAGGTCACACCTATGCAGTCAGTATCGTGACGTTCATCTTGATAACGTAAAATAGATGTTTTAAAATCTATTTCGAAGTAATAATCACCAGGTTTTGCAATAGGCGCTGGTTCTAACTCCAGGGGATTGTCAGGATTGTCAGGATTGATCCATACTTTAAGGCGGGGGGTGATTTTAGAATACAGAATGTTTTTGGGAATGTTCATCAGTGATTTTTCTCCGTTGGTCAGCGTTAATGTGTTTTCTTTAGTTAAAATTGAAGATTTCATAAAAATTCCTTTCATTTTTAAATCTATAAATCGGGAGGGAGCGTACCCCTCCCCTGATAGTTGACATATTAAGACAGTGATTTGAACTGGCTGAGATGAGGCCATCTTGTGGTTCCATCAGTTCCTGTTGTATAAGTGATGAAAGCGGTTCCTTCAAAACCAATTAAATCAAGTAAGTCTGCACTTTTAAGACCGAAAGCACTGAACAGATCCTGACAAAACAGTTTAAACCGACCATTAACCTGTTCACCAGGAGTTAGGTAGAATGTCTCGGTAACTACTAAAAACTTTTCATCGGCGTAATAGCCATTCATTCTCATACGAATTGCAGTTTTAATTCCGTATTTGGTAAGCTGGTTTTTGTCAATTTGGCAATTATCGATTTTAAATGGAATCCGACTTCCCTCTTGAGGCATTTCTATTTCTAGATCGACAAAAAAACTTTCTTTACCAGAATCAAATGGTGAAATGATTGTGCTGACATCTGCGTCTGACAGAGGGTTTAATAGCGCCGAACCTGAATTTGGGTTCTGAGTTGAATCATTCTCGATAATCTCATCACCTTCTAATCCTAGATAATTTAGAACGTCCGTTTTGTTTTCAGAAAGGGTGGTTCCATTAATATTATTTTCTTGCATTTGTTTTTCCTCCAAAATTTTAATTTGAATACTTAATTTCCGTTTGAACTTCCACAGGCAGATCTCTGATCAGGTAGCTCATACCATCAATCATAGACTGCGTTAAAATTAATTGACCAATTTCGGCGTCCTTTTCAGGAACAACAATCTGAATCTCATCATGAACTGTGTGGCTGATATACCATCCAGGTTTCAGATTCTTATAGAGAAGAATCAGTGCCAGTTTCAGCCCGGCTGCTGCTGAACCCTGAACCGGGTAATTGAGACGGCAGTTTAATGATGAAAATTCAGACCACGATAAACCATTCAATCCATAAACTGGATTAGCTTTGAGTATGTCGTTTTGCCAAGTAACAATTCCATTGTATGTCGAAAAAAATTTGTCTCGATAGCATTTGGCATCAATATAAGTGATGCCGGGGTCTACTTGGCTAAGGTTTTTTCTTAGTGATTCTGGGCTGATGCCGTAAATGATACTGAAATTGACTTCCTTACCAATTTTCCGCTCGGCGTCTGTGATAAGCTTGATATCTTTTTTAAAGATAATACTTGCGGTCTGGCGGTGAATATCCACGGATTGGTTAAAAGCGCTTATCAGAGTTTTGTCCTGACTGAGCTGTGCCAATACACGCAAATCAATGTGACTGTAATCACCGATGATCCGAACAAATCCCGTTGGTGCTGTGAAATATTTTGATACCTTACGGGGGGAGCCTTGCAAAGCAGGAGCCATGCATTTTAATCTTCCAGTTGCGGTGTCAGTGCTCCAGTGTCCATGAAGGCAGTTTTGAGCATCAAGCTGGCCTAATAGGCGTTCGCCGAATTGTTTTAAAAATTGCCGATTCTTTTTATATCGGTACATCTGACCATAAACGATGGCTTGATCCTGAACTGTTTCCAGATACTCTATCTTTAAGCTGTACGGCTGATAGCCAGCTGAGTAAAACTTCCAGATAATATCGGTGTCGTTGTCTAATGACTGGTTCCTATTTAGTTGTAAATGATCAGTTATGAATAACCGGAGCCTTTCCTGCTCCTGGTTCATGGGCCGAAGGATCTCGTTCTGATACCGATTGGTGTCAAAGCAAATGCCTTTTTTTTCCAGCATAATCAGTACTGATTCAAGTGGTTCTACAGTATAGGTGAGATCCTTATGTGTATAAGGGAATGGATTTATTTGATCGATCCCATTTAATCAGCTCCTTTCTACTAAGGATTGAATTAATAATACGCTATGGCCTGATATTTAACAGCTCACAGGTAAATGAGATTTTGAGCTATTTATGTAAATAATTGAAAATAAATTAAGAATGGCTTTATAATAGGGTTTGTCAATGATGGAGGTGGAAAAATAAAAATTATTTTTTTGAAAAAATTTTTGAGTAGCTTGATGGGGTGATATTTTGCGAGATAAGGAAACGTACTAATCAGGGTGCGCTACTAAAAGCAAAAGGCTAACGTTTGCTCACGTTTAGTTTATTTACTGCGCTATAATGGTTTTAATGCTCTGACTTGATTCTTTTGCACAGATGTTTTTAGTCGTACAGTTTTAGCTAATTTTCATTAATCGGGTTGTGAGGAATGGAAAAAGAGATTTATCACCCTTATATATATAGAATTTTTTGATTCCATGAGTGCAGATGATTCAGAAACACCAAGCATTTCACAAGAATAAGTCTCACTGTTCGTCTTTATTAACTCTGGGATCGATTATCTGGGATCGATTATCCGGATAATAAGTCGAGAGGAAAAATAGTTATTAACTAGATTATGATGTTGCTGAGATATCAGTTAAATCAAAGTGCATCAAAAAATGATACTCTTATCAGAAATAAAAAATCCGAGTACAAACAAAAAAGGCTGTACTCGGATTTGTATTTATTAGAAAAGACAATTAGTTAAAATGTGCTTCAAACAATTTTAATTCTTCATCAGTCAGCGGTGAAAGCATGTTTGTATGATTGGTTTCTGAAATATTATCAGATGCGATTTCTTCATAAACCTCTTTTATGAGATCCAATCCCGTTGGAGGGAGTTCAGCCTCATCAGCCTCATCAGCGTCATAAATATAAGAGTCAATCAGATTTAAGCACTGTGTGCAGAAATATTGAAAATCAGCTTCAATTTTTGAAATATTAGTCATGACTTCTGTTAGAAATTTTAAAACCAGTTGTGACGGGTAATCAGCCTTGCTGGATATGTATGTGTTGACTTTGATTTTTAGAAGAGTAGCGAGCATGGTTTTATCAGATAAAGGAAGAAGAGCGCAAGTATCTTCAAATTCAGAGTTGATGGTGATCGGTGAATCTATTTCATCAGGAGAGATATTACTGGAATCTGGGAATGGAAATTCTGAAGAGAATTTGTTGAATCTTAGAGACTCCTTTAAGTCGGATATTTCCAGATCTATTAGTTTATCAGTGTTAACAACAAGATCTCTATACTGCTGATTATCTGAAGACACCATAATTAGTTTATCCAGAGTGTTTTTTGCAGTGAGTCTATCAACAATTGAGTTGAATTTGTTTGAGGCTTCTTCAATAAAATCTTGCTTGATTAACATAATATTACGTTTGAAGCAAAAGGTGGTTTGATAATTGTTTACAATAAAATTGATTTCATTTTCAAGAAATCTTCCTCTAGGAATGAACAGATTGGTGGTGCTAGGTGGAAGTAGTCCACAAAATTCGGCATTTGGTGAAAATTTCATATTAGAATAAGTTCGTTCTTGATCAAAAAATTTTGAATACAATCCGATCTTTAGGGTGTTTGAAAAAATTTGATAGAAATCTTCGATTTCTTCATCTGCTATTTTTTCAAAGGTCCCTTTGGAAATAGAATTGAAAAAGTTGCTTGCATTCTTTTTGGGTGTGTCAGTTGATGCCAAAGAATTGTCGTGAACCAGTTTAATGAAATAAGAACCAACGACCAAGCCATATAAATATGGGATCTGAAAATTTTTGTTAGCTTGTTTCTGAAAATCAGTTAATTCAACCCCTATTTTTTCAGAAATAATTTTAACTTTTCTTTTAAAATCGGCGAGGCTAATAAAATCATCAAAAAAGAAGATTTCATTTTCAGACTCTTCGCCAGAGGTGCTTTTAAACATAAGATCATATATATTAGGTAATTCATCTGTAAAAAAGTAGTCAATTGTATATCGTTTCTCAATTATATTTTGAAGATCTGTTTTAAATTTTTCAGGAAAATCTTGGAAATCTTGAAAATCTTGTGTTGGCATAGTAAGTCCTCCTGTTTTTACCCTATTATATATCCATACAAAAATTTCCGCTATAAATATATTTTGAATTGAAAATTGGGATGAAAATAGTGGATGGTAGTTTTTCAAAATAAGTGGCAACCTAAATTTTAAGCGTGGGATCGGTTGAGTTGAGAAATTTGATTGTTCTTTGAAAAATGGATGGTTAAATTGTCAGTGCTAAAAATTAATTTTTGAAAAATGACTTCTTCACAATTTTTCCGTTCGATTTGTTTTTTGATTCAATAGATGGATGGACTAATAACTGGTGTGGGTTTTGATTAACATTAGTTGATTGTAGCTTAAGTGTGGAATATAATAATACGCATAAGAAGTTATTTTAACAGGATGAACAAAATCATGCGTTTATTTTAGGAGGTAGAAATGTCAGTTGAAAATTATATCAAAGAAAATGCTTTAAGCTTGTGTGATAAGGTTTACATTGCGCCAAATATCCCTGAAAAAAAGTTGAATAACGCGATTTCATCGATAGCATCAGATGCTAATCATGAGTACGTGTTAGCAATCGCTGATACGTCATTGTTGGGAAATGGGAAAAATGGTTGTTTATTCTTGGGCGATTCAGTATATATTCGTGGGCTGCTGGATAAATCACAAAGCTACAAATTTGAAGCAATAATATCAGCAGAGTATAAAAGGACAGAAAAAATAAAGGATAATGGAAAAGTTGACGTCAGCGAAGAAGTTGTTTTGCGACTGACAGATGATACCGAGATTTCTTTAACAACAGCGTTAACAAATATAAATAGCCAGGCGTTCGCAGAATTGATTAATGGTATTCTTGAAACAAACGGTGAGGATAAAGCCTTTGAAAACACTTCACAGATGATGCCTCTTGAATCGATGGAGAGCGCAATTAAGAAGACATATTTAAAAATCATCTGTAACTTTGCTAGTTCTGATGACGAAATAATTGATTCGCAGGAATATGCTGAAATACTCTCATTGATTGTCAGGATTGGACTTAATTCACAGGAACGGATAGAACTCCGTAATTATATGTATGAAACTGACAGTATTGAAGACACTGATGCTTTAATAAAATATTTAGAAGAAAATGTTCCGGATGGAAGCTTTGAAGTCATTAAAAAATCCATATTAAAGGATATGGTTTATTTATTCAGAATTAAAAATGATTATGAAAACTGGAAACAAAATGATTTTTTCACAGCGTTGCAACAGCAATTTGAGGTAAAAGATGATCAAATCGATTTGATTATCGCTGCAATAAAAAATGATGAAGAAATTCTTTTGCAACGAAAAAACGATTCGGAAATTACTAAGGCTATGAAAGAGATGGCAGCAAAAGCTGGGGCAGTTGGAGTCCCTTTAGCGGCAATTTATTTTTCGGGATCAGTTGTAGGTGTAAGTGCTGCTGGTATTTCATCAGGGCTTGCTACTCTTGGAATGGGTGGATTGTTAGGTTTCTCAGCAATGTTTACTGGGATAGGTGTTGCAGTTCTGGTTGGGGTTGGAGCATATAAAGGAATTAAGAAAGTAACTGGCTTAAGTGATCTCGAAAATAATAAACAACGAGAAATGATGCTGCAGGCAATTATAAAAAACTCACAAAAATCGCTTAATTATTTAATTGAAGATGTTAATGAAATTTCTAAACAGCTGATGAATGAAATTCAAAAAGGAAGTGAATCAGCGATGAAAATTGAAAAAATCTCAGCCATGCTGGGAATGTTAAGTAAAGGGGCTCAAAAAACAACTGAAAAGATTACATATGCAGAAACAGAATCCATTATTGCTCAATTACCACCAAAACTCGATAAAGTACGTTTGGAAGAGTTGACGAATGAAGCAACAAAAGTAAAATTAATGGAATATGTCCTTGATTGTTATGTTGAATCAGAAATAACCGCAGATGATGGTGCAGTTCGAAGAGTTTACTTGCTAAATGATAAGCTGCCATTAAACACATATGAACAATTATACTCAATATTAGATAGTATTGGATATTTGACTGTATCATCCGCAGCCTTTGCATCAGTAAAAGGAACCGCTAAGAATTTATTTAAAGATTTACTCAACTGATCCTTGGAAAAGACTGTTAACTCAAGAAAGAAGGGCGTTTTTAATGACTGATGATGACCGAAAAGATGAAACGTTTATGAATAGTGCTGGCAAGGCTATGTTAATCCAAAAACATCAAAAAAATGAAATAAATGAACAGCTTTCAAAAATTAATCATGGTATGGAAAATTTATCGGAGTTAAATTCAAATAATCTGGATAACTTGGATGCTTTATTAATGCAAGCAGAACAATTATGTCAGGAACAGAATATTGATCCTGATGCTTTTACCATTGAGGATTTAGAATTTGGACTGGGACTATCCGAATTATCTGAAGAAGAAAAGTCAGGTGTTGAGGTTGATCGTCTTGAAATGCTAGAAACCGTTTCTATAGGTGATAACGGTGAATGGGATGAATATCTTATAAATATTGAATTATATGCTGAAAAAAATAACATCGATTTATCACGAGATCCGTTTGAAGAGTTAATGACAGTATCGGAACGTGCAGAGCTGGGTGAACGGGTACGAGCTGATTACATGATGAAAAAAGCCGACTGTGATAAATATGATTATCTGATTGCCGCTTTTTGTGGAGTAGGAGCTGGGTTGATTGATAGTTTTTTTGTTGGCATGCCTAATGCAAGTAAACTTGGCAAATGGTCAGAAAAACAAACGGACAGTTTAGTTCAAAAGTTTTCAAAAATGGTATGGAATGCTGATAAAAAAAATGGGGTGCCTAACTTAAAAAAGGAACCTGACTCAATAGCAAGTGCAGTCGGATATTTAGAACGACGTTTTAAAGTGAATTATGACGCAAGATATGCAAAAGATTTGGAAAATGCAGAAGGTATTTTAAAGATGAATACCAAAAATCACCATTTAAAATCCCTTGGGCATTCCCCGGATCTAATCGGATTATTTTTTTCAATTCTTGATCAATTCACAGGAGAAGCAAGTTTTATTTCCGATGGCCATATTGTAAGATTTAAGCCAAAAGGAAATGGTTTTGAACTTGAGGGTGGTAGTTTTTCAGCAAAATTATTTGCTGGTTTTTGTAACTGGATTGGTCATATTATGTCTGATGTATCGGGTTCTAGTGGTACGCGTGGTCATGATGATGGTCGCCGTGGAATGGGCGTTGGTATTCCTTTTTTTGAATTGTTTCAACTTGCCGATTTTAATGTAGGGAAGAAGGATCAGCAGAATAATTTAGCAGAATTAATGGTAAAAGTATTCGAAGAGGGATATGATATGCGCCATGGTGTTGCTATGGCAATACCAGTAGTGATCAATGAATTATTTATTCGTGTCCTATGGGCAATAAAAAGCCGTTTCTATCATAAAAGAACATGGGAAGAATCAATACCTTTTGGCGCTAAACCTGAACTTAGAAGGATGTTGTTAGTGGGGCATGGTACCTTATGTCTTGTGGATGGAACTGATGCTGCAATCCGTTCAGAAGGTTTGATGATCAATTTTGTTTTACACCTTAATATGATTGCCTGGTCTCGGCTTGCGTTTGCTGGACTAAAAGAGGTTCGTGTTTTGTATAAAGAGAACACTTTGGACATTGATTCTATGGAACGTGATTTAGAAGTGGAATGGGCAGCACTGTATGCTGGAATCTCATAGTAAATTGGATGAATATCGAATATGCGTGGAGCTGGTGAGGTTGAAAAAGTTTCTGATTAGATGTATTTGAAAACGATATTCTGGAGAGATTAAACAGATAATCTCATAAGCAAAAGAATTGGAAAACTAAAAAGTTCAGAGAAATATTTCAATATAGGAGAATCATAATGGCATTAATTCGGGAGGAACTAAGGATAACCTCAATAACAGGTTTACTTAGTATGGAATTAGCTTTGCCTTCATATCAGAGACCATATAGTTGGAGTGTTAAGTCAACTAATACTTTATTTATTGATACATATGAGGCATTTAAAGATGGAATTACTGAATATCGTCTTGGATCAGTAATTTTACACAAGGAAGACTCTGGAAAGTATAATATTGTTGATGGGCAACAAAGGCTTACCACATTGTCAATTTTGCTTTTTTGTTTGGGTGATGACACTCAAGGCATGTTCAAAGAAAAATATGGTAAGTTATCGAATGATGTAATAGTAACAAATTTTGGAGTTCTTTGTAGAAGAACTAACGAGTTGCCAGAAAATGAGAAGGAAAAATATAAAGAATATCTTTTGAAACAATGCACCACGGTGCAAATTGTTACGGATAGTGAGCAAGAGGCATTTCAGTTCTTTGATTCACAAAATTCTCGAGGAAAAGAGTTAGCACCACATGATTTATTAAAATCTTATCATTTACGCGAAATGAATAGTGAAGCTGAAGACCTAAAAGTTAAAATCATAAATCAATGGGAAAATGTTAATCAAGAAGAGTTAGATGATTTATTTAAAAGTTATCTATACCCATTAACTCAATGGTATAGAAGAAAAGGAGGTTTAGGTTATTCTTCGAGCAAAATAGATTCGTTTAAAGGAATAAAGGGAGCCAATATCTATAATTATTCTGTCTATCACAAAGCAAGTAATTTATATGTAGAACAATTTAATGCTAATGGTAGTAATGAGTTGCTTGCTTCGAAATCTTTGAATCAATTTCAATTGACACAACCATTGATAGCTGGGAGAAGATTCTTTAATTACACTCTACATTATGGGGAATTGTTAGAAAAAATACAGAAACAAATAAACCGCTTTCATAAACAAAATGAAATTCCGGATAGACGTTCTGGTGATATCTATATAAAGCAGCTCTATGAATGCTCATTGTTGTTTTTTGCTGATAGGTTTGGTATCGATAGTTTAACCCAACCTGTTATGCAATTGCTTTATTCATGGAGCTATTCTTTAAGATTAGTAATGCATTCTGTTTATCCTCAGACTATAAATAAATATTCGATAGGTCAGCATGAAAGATTAAATTATGGAATTGATATGTTTTCTGTAATCAGCGAAATGACAGACCCAGAAGAATTAAAGTTAATTGCACTTAAGCAACCGGATATTGAGAACAATAACAAAGAAAAATACAATGCAGTATACGAACTGCTAAGTGTATGGAATAGGTGGTGGACATGAATAACGATTTAAGAATAATAGCAGTGTCAAATATTTTTGATAATATTAATTACCTAGTTCCTATTTATCAACGAAATTTTGCTTGGACTGAGATTCAAATAATACAATTAGTTGAAGATATAGAAAGTTCAATTTACAATTCTAAGAAGAACTATTTTTTAGGAAATTTGATTGTGAATCAAACTGATAACAATATCTATGAGGTGATTGATGGACAGCAAAGATTAACGACATTATATCTTCTTGAAAAATATTTAGGATTTGTATTTGCAAAAGAAGCGTTACGTTTTGAAGCTCGAGAAAAATCAAATCGTACCCTTTCTTATATTAACGATAGTGGTAATTTGGATCTGATAGAAGAATTGTCAGCACCAGAAATCTTGAATGGTTTTCAAATTATAAATAACTATTTTAAGACTAAAAATATTGATAAAAACGAATTTGTCGAAAAGCTAGAAAGAGTTTTTCTCATTCAAGTCCAAGTTCCACAAAATATTGACTTGAACCATTACTTTGAAATTATGAATACTCGTGGAGAACAATTGGAACTTCATGAAATTGCTAAAGCTAAGTTGCTGGAAGTACTTGAAAGCGACAGTGATAGAAGTGTTGCAGCATTGATTTGGGAAAAATGTTCTGATATGAATTCATATGTTCAAATGAATTTTGAGGCGGATGCACGAAAAAGTATTTTTACGGAGAATTGGTCTAGTCTAAGCCAAACAATGAATGATTTTGACTCAATTAAAGACAAAATTTCGGAGGAGGATATATCTGTAGATAAAAAATCTTTGTTTGATATCTTAAAAGAAAACAGGATGCTTGATAGTCAGCTTCCTCGAACAAAAGATGAAAATGAACGCTTTGAATCAACGATTTCATTTCCAAATTTTTTATTGCAAGTGAATGCAGTAATGAGAAAACTGGGAGAAGAAGAATCGAGTCTAGATGATAAACATTTCCTTTTTAATCTATCTTGGGCTTGGAAATCTCCTGAAAAAGCAAAAGATTTTTTGTTCCAGTTATTGAAGTGTCGAGTACTATTTGACAAGTATGTATTGAAACGTGAGTTTGCTAGGGATTACAAAGAAACTGGTAAATGGTCCCTACAACGTTTAGAAAAGTATCGTGATAATAAGAAAAATACAGATAAACCCAAATATGTTGGTACATTAGGGATTGAAGGCAATGATAATAAGAAGCTAAGGACACTTCAATCTTGTTTGCGTATTACTTATACATCACCAAAGACTATGCACTGGATTACAGTAATTTTATCTAGCTTATTAGAGGATGAGGCAGCGGATATTATTTCTGCGCTAGAGAACTATTGTAAAAAGAAGATTATAGATTCTGACTACACAAATATGCATGGATTTGGGTTTGAAAGAATTGTATTTTCTTATCTCGATTACCTAATTTATAGGGATGGTTATTTATATGAAGGAAATGAAATCATATCACCGATGCAGGATGATTGGCAATTCCAGTTTAGAAGTTCCATTGAGCATTTTTATCCGCAAAATCCAGTTGAAGGAGAACGATGGAAAGAAGACAACTTGAATGAATTTGGTAATTTAGCATTAATAACAGTTTCTGGAAACTCTAAGTTTTCTAATTTACCGCCTGTTGGGAAAATTAATTCATATCCGAGCATTATCAATCAAAGTTTAAAATTAAAAATCATGGAAAAAATGACAAAACTTGGTAATGGGAAATGGACCGAAGAAAAATCGCAAAATCATAAAGTTGAAATGTTCAATATTTTGGAAAATAAAGGATAAACTTATTATATAGTTAAATAAGCGAAAAACGTGGAGTTGGTGGAACTGAAAAAATTGGGTGAAAATTTGCATATTTTCAAAAAATTCAGGTAAGCAAAAAACAATCTTTTGGTGTAGATGCCAAGCACTACGTACCTTCTCCGCCATTTAACATCGCATTAAACCTGAGTATTCCGGACGTTATTTCCCACACAGTCCAGTCGTACGTTCCAATCGTTCCGGAAAAAAGTTCCAGTCATTCCGATAAGGTTCCAAACGTTTTAT
>JASGLP010000011.1 GCA_030156895.1 Eubacteriaceae bacterium
ATATGGGCAACCCCGGTGCTGTCAATCGATGGCGTTTTAAAGGCGATGGAAAAGACCTTATTATCGTCCTCAGTGGATAAATATAAAAGCCTGGCCCCGGTTTTTTTATGTTCAAAAGTTCGGGCAAAGCCGTCGGCTTCTTCAACCAGTTCCTCTTTGACAAGAACAAATCCGCTGATTTCCTGGCCAATTTTAAAAAGTGTTTCCTGTTTATTTTTAAATGCTTCTTTCATATGGTACTCCTCTCAATTTATAAGGTTTAGGGTTTCTTATTAATTGCCTTATATTTTAGCATCTGAGCACCGACCAATTGGATTTTCTCTTGTACCCAATTGGTCGGTGCGGGGTATATCATCCCTCACTCTAATCTTGCTGATTATTCTTAATCGCCTCAATTTTCTCTAAATAAGCTTTCATTTTCTTTTCATGCCCCAGTTGGCCGGGAATGTAAAAGTGGACATCCTTTAAATCATCCGGCAGATACTGCTGGGGGATATAGTGGCCGGGAAAATTGTGGGGATACAAGTAATTAAGGCCTCTGCCCAAATCCTTGCTGCCCTTGTAATGGCTGTCCTGCAAATGCGCCGGCACCCGGCTGTTGGAGGCTTTTCTGACTGCCTGCAGGGCATCGTCGATGGCCAGATAAGAGGCATTGCTCTTGGGCGAACAGGCCAGAAAAACCACCGCCTGGGCCAAATTAATGCGGGCTTCCGGCATGCCGATAAAATCAACCGCCTGGGCCGCCGCCATGGCCACCGTTAAGGCCAAAGGCTCAGCGTTGCCAATATCTTCCGAGGCCGAAATTACAATCCGGCGGGCAATAAATTTTGGATCTTCACCCGCCGCCAGCATTTTGGCCATCCAGTAAAGAGCCGCATCGGGATCAGAGCCGCGAATGCTTTTAATAAAGGCCGAAATGGTATCGTAGTGATTATCGCCGTCTTTATCATACTGGACGGCCTTCTGCTGAATACATTCCTGGGCATTTTCCAGATCAAAATAAATCTGCCCCTCTTCATTTTTATCAATGGTCAGAATCCCCAGCTCCAGGGCATTAAGAGCCCGCCGGACATCGCCATTGGAAACATCCGCCAGGTAATCCAGAGCCTCAGGCGTCAAAACAACCTTCATCAGCCCATAGCCCTTGTGGGGGTCGGTGATGGCCCTTTTAATCAGGGCGGTCAGATCCTCTTTGGTTAAACCCTTAAACTCAAAAATCGTGGACCGCGACAAGAGGGGGGAGTTGATTTCAAAGTAGGGATTCTCGGTGGTGGCTCCGATGAGGGTGATGAGCCCCTTTTCGACGCTGGGCAAAAGGGCGTCCTGCTGGGCTTTGTTAAAACGATGGATTTCATCAATAAATAAAATCGATTTCTGATTGTAGACACCCAGATTGTTTTTGGCCTTTTCCAGCACCTCGGTGATTTCCTTTTTGCCGGAGGTGACCGCATTGAGCTCATAAAAAACCGAATTGGTATGATTGGCAATCACTTTTGCCAGGCTGGTCTTACCGGTTCCGGGGGGACCGTAAAAGACCACGGAAGATAATTTGTCCGCCATGATCAGCCGATACAGGAGTTTGCCCTTACCGACGATATGGGTCTGACCCACAAATTCGTCCAGTGTTTTAGGCCGCATCCGAACTGCCAGCGGCGCCTGATCAGAGATTTTTTCGTCAAAATTCAGATCAAAAAAACTTTTCTGCATCCCTAACCTCATCTTTCAATTTCATTTATTTCTTCATCGGATAAATCAAAAAACTGATACAAGTAGTGGTTCAGCGATTCGCTGATTCCTTCGTCGGAATCATTACGGCTGTATCCCTTTAGGATACCAGTCTTTTCTTTAATTTGAATTATTTGTTGGGGATTAAAATCCGGAATTTTTAACTGCATGACGGTGTTGGGATAATATTCGTACAAATCATTCCCCAGTTTTTTGGCAAAGGATTTAAAATAATAGTCGTAGACCCGGCTGTTTAAAAGCGCCGTCAATGCGTCTTCATGGTAATTTCGTTTGAGTAGGGGGATCAATTTCAGGCCATAAATATCGGCGCTGAAATAAGCTCCCTGATGATCCACCGCAAAACGGTTTTGCGACGCTTTATAAGGAAAAACAATTTTTGTCGTCTCAAAATTCTCCCGCTTACGCCCCCATTGCAAAAAATACCAGGGGCGGATACCCGTCCGGCATTCCCGGCGGTTTGACAGCCTGTCCTTAAAAGCATTCAGATACTCAAGGAGCTGGGGCTCATGCTCAAGCCGATCCAGCTGGTCTGTGTAGATCAAAAGCTTTTGGGCCGGCAAAAGGCTGCCGACTTTCAGATCCTTGCTTTTGAGCCAGGGCTTTAGAAGGATCTGATCTGTCAAATCAAAGGGGACTTGATCTTTTTCAAAGACAAAGGCCTTGTCACAACCCGTGATAATCCCCTGAAAACATTCCGCCAGATCGCTCAGCGCCAGACTGGACCGCTTTTCGATTTTGTCAATGATGCTTTTGGTCACCGGCTTATAGAGACGCCAGCATTGATGGGAAAGATCAATCTGCCTGACGCTAAAGCTTTCAACAAGCTTTGCATCATTTATAAAGAGCGCCGCCACCACATCATCGATCTGGCTGCCATCCCGAGGCAGGGCAAAACGCTTAACCACCAGCTGGTGGCTTTGAGCCAGATGGTCTTTTTTGGCCAGGACAACAATGGCCGGATCAACCCCCACCCCTTTGATGACACGATGACCGTTAAAATCGGTCAGATGCAGCATTTCAAAATGACCGGCAATAAACTGCCTCAGTTTTTTGCCGTTATAGGCTTCCATAAAATAACGGGAAGTGATATAAACCATCAGTCCATTTTCCTTGAGTAATTGCCATCCGCGATAAACAAAACAATAGGAAAGATCGCTTTTATCCGTATAAACCGACGCAAATTTTTCTTTGAGCTGCTTCATATAGTCACGATCGATTTCCTTGTGGCCCACATAGGGCGGATTGGCGATGATCAGATCAAAATCATGCCCAAAGGGGCTCTGATCCAATAAGAAATCCCCCTGTAGGATACCCGTCGGTGCAACAAAGGATGATCCCTTTAAGATCAGGACCAGCTTTGTCACCAGGCAGGCCAGGGCGTCCTGATCGCATCCGTTCAAAACTTGGGTCAGCAGATAGCGGTGGATCTGGGCACCCTCCATTTGCGACTCATCAGCAAGCTTTTTAAAGAGATGATCGTACAGGGCGCTCAGCAAAGCGCCGCTGCCGCAAGCCGGGTCCAGAGCCGTGTAAGCTTTCCCTTCAATCAAGTCCTGGTAGGATGCCATATAAAGAGCGATTTGACGCGGCGTATAAAAAACGCCGTGCTGCTTGCGATAGTGCTTCATGAGTATTTTTTCATATATATAAGCAATTATATCGGGATTTGTGCCCTCAAACAAGGGAAAATCTTCGATAAATGAAATAATCCACTGCCACTGGCTGTCATCGATGGCGTCAGGATCTTCGGTCATCAAGCTTTGAGCGTTTTTCTGGTCATCCCAGCTCTTTAAAATGCCGTCAAAAGTGAAGACATTTCTGATTGACCCCTGATTTTCTAAAAAATCAATCCGGTCATTATTGACCAGATATTTTAACAATAAACATTTGAGCAGAAAAAAAAGCCTGCTGTCTTCTTCATGATCCAAGAGATCAAATTTTTTAAATTTTGCTTCGATTGCCCGAATGACTTTTTTTTCCATTTTCTACCTGCGTTTTGACTTTCTGATCGAAAACAAAGTTAATACCAGAGCACCGACAATTGGCTTTTCAGCTGTCTGCCTCGGGGCGAACAGTTGCTTGAAAACGTCGATAATTATATCTTCCAAATTAGGCAACTGTACGAATCCGCGCGCAGACTGCGAAATCCAATTGTCGGCGCGGCGTTTGTCAACGCATCAAAAGCGCTTTCTTCCTTTATTATTGCCAAATGATACAGGGAATTATAACATAAACTTTCTTAAATACAAAGAAGTTGCTGGTCGTTATCAGTCAAATTCCAGCTCTTTTTACTTGCCAGCCAGCCATCCTTACCCTATACTCTATTTATAAGCTGCTGCTTAAATCAACTTAAAAGGAGCATTAACATGGCCGATAATCAATATAATAATGAAGAAATCCCTGAAGAAAAAATTATTCCCATTGAAGATCTTCTAACCGATGAGTTTCTGAAAGAAAAAACATCCTTTGCCGATTATGACAGCTTCATCGAAGAAACCGCTTTGACCTTTGAATCCCAGGAAGCTTTTGATGCCATTGACCAGAACAAGCTCAACCAGATCATTACCGCTAAGTCCCCCTTTGGCAGCCTGCAACAAATGCTTGACGCCGCCTGGGAAGTTTACATCAGCTGGGAAATGAACGAACGATTGGACAATATGTTGGGGCATTAAGCCCCAAACACCTTCTTAACATGCGCAAAATTTTGTGTCCGCTTGTCATCCCGTTTATTGGGCCCGTCAAAGAAAAGTGGCACACACTTTTCCAGAATCCGGTCGTATAGCCGGCTCTGAGCAATCGTTGTGGGATTTTCCAGCATCTGCAACGTCAGGTTGGTGGTAATAACCATTGCTTTATTGTTTTTATAGCATTGATCAATGATGGCAAACATATTTTCTAGCATATAAAGACTTTCGCTTCTACTGTCGGAAACACTATCGCATTCACTTCATTTTTTGGAGTGTTTAATCTGTCAAAGCTGATCATTTTATAACGATTGGGACTTCCTTTTTGCCTTTCCGGTATTCAAACAAGCCATTTTTTATCAAAGCGTCTCTGGCTCTCAGAAAGGTTGTTTCTGACTTACACTGGATTGAAAACATCAAACGCTGGTTATCTACACCAATCCACTCAGCCCAGCCACACCGATTGAACAGTGCCACCAATTTGTACCATAACAATTGTGATGTGGCGGACAAGTGATTTGTTTCGAGCCATCGTTCGAATGCATTAATCTCCAAAATATAATTCATAACTTACCCTACGGGTCGTTAACCCGCTCCCCTCTTTTTATTTCTATTCATCTGATTGATGAAATGAATAGTCTGATTTTGAATGGCATTTCGTGCTTATGGGCATTTTTTACGTAAAAAATGAATGATCGATTTTTGCTGATCAATTGTCATTTTCGTATTTTTTGCATATTATACACTTTTTTATTGATTTTGGGAGAAACGGGTATTGCGGTTAAGTATTGATTAAGGATCTTTACATATTTTGACACTTGAGCAAAGAAAAAACCGGCACAGTGGCCGGTTCAGTGTGTAGACAAACCCCGCACCGACCAATTGGATTTCGCAGTCTGCGCGCGGATTCGTACAGTTACCCAATTTGAAAGCCAAAATATTCAGGGTTTTCCAGCAACTGTTCGCCCCGAGGCAGACAGCTGAAAAGCCAATTGTCGGTGCTCAGGTATTCGATATTAACTTTGTCTTCAGTCTGAACCGGCACAGTGGCTGGTTTTTTCTAAAAATCAATCCTCATTAACTATTGCAATATACTATATAATTTTTCCCGGTAGCGCTTCATCAACGCCGCCACACTAATTTAGAGCGCTAAATATTTTCTAACATCGTCCAAACTTTCAAAATCATCAATTTCGTAATTCAATATTTCCAGAGAAGTCGGATCAAGGCCATCGATTTTTTCTCTAAACTCAGCAGGCATAATGCCAAATTTTTTGGTAAGTTAAGTTAGGCCTAGCACCGTTTCTTTTGACTAAGCAGCGTTATGATGAAAATCGATAACAGATATTTCACCAGCTAGTGATTTTGCCGCATTGACGATGTTTTCAAGTACTTCCATTGTTTCATCACTAAAATACTTTTCACCACACTGTTCACATTCTTCGCAAGGAACGTTCTTTATAATGATAATACAATTTTTATAATTTACAACGTGTGTCGTGATACTATTAATTAAATCACCTTTACAATAAAAACACATTTTCATGATTTTCTCCTTGTTTTATAGTCTTCTTCAAATTTATTAAGGTTTTGATAATATGCCGTAATAATAAAAATACAATCACCATCAGATCCAACTACAACATGTATCGATTTTCCTTCATTGCTTTAACCCAAAATCAGGCAACTGGGGTTGGGATAATCATGGTTAAGTTAGGCCTGGCACCGAATATAAAACCACAAGCCATTTTTAATGCCGCTTCCTTATCTAAGCCAAATTCATCACCAAAGACTGCTAAAATGGCCTGGGCACAATTAAAGCCCTGACTGAAAAGATTTAAAGCTTCTTCAGATTTATTCATTGTTACCCTCCTGAAAAATCAGCTGTGTATGAAAGTTTAAAACGGACTGCTGCCGTAAATTGCTCCCGGTTCTAAGCAGCTTTTGATGACTCCAGTTGAGTTAGGCCTGCTAGCGTATGCCACTATAGCTGATCAGCCAAGGCCTGATACAAGGACATCAACGCCGCCACACAGTCAGATTCTTTGATATTACCAGCAAAACCATAAGTCGCTAATACCGCTTTATCATTTTGCTGATGGGCTTTTCGCAGTTGTGGCGGCATGGCCACTTCATCGTAGAGATCAGCCAGACTGCTGTCGGGAAATAAAGCGCGGGCATCCAAGATCCCCTGTGCCGTTTGTTCGATTGTGGCTTTTTGTTTTTCTGTCGGTTCTGGCCAGGGGAAGTTGTTGTAGACGATTGTATTGGAATAACTATAGTCACTCTTAAGCCGCCCCGCAACCGTCCGCATCCATGCCATATGGACATTTGATGTTAGAATGCCAAAATGAAATAATTCGGCATTTTCGATTACAAATAATTTATTACCCACAATCGTTTCCGGACTCATAAAATCCATTGGAATATAGCGACGCCGTTCCGATGAAACTACCGGTATTGCTACAAAATTTGTTTCCGGCTGCTGATTTTCGTCAAAATACATTGGCGTTTCTGCTTTTTTTTGGGTAGCCGCTTTTTTACTGTTTTCTCGAAATTCCTTTACTTTTTGAACGCGTTCCATTACCCTTTTGCAATTTCTTACTTCCGATGGATTTGCATTTACTAACCATAAGCAGTATCGCGGTTTACGATCAATAAAGTCTTTCCCCATCATAAAAGGTCGAATCCATTTTTGAGCATCTGGTTCTTGTTCTATAAAGATTTCCATTTCCTCTTTTGTAAAAATTAAATTTCCATTATCCGTAGGTTTACTTCCGCTATACATTAATGGCACCTTACTAACTGGTTTTCGTAAAGCTTCAATAAAAATCACAGGCGCTTCCACTAAATAAGGATTGATCAAATTAACCTTCGCAACAATATCCCCTGCATAAATCCGCCTTTCCTTGGCATTATCAGACTGGGAAAAACCAACAATCACGCAATGAACCGCCGCTTTTTCGCTGGCTTCGCTTTCCCATTTAAAGGTCTGGTAAGCAAAATCAATATGAATATCAAAGCGATCATAGAGGGGTTTCCAGACAGCTGCCACCTGTTCACCCTGGGTAATGGAATTCGTCGACACAAAAGCCGTTCTAACCGCCGTACCATCCATTAGCTGGGCCGCCTTGAAATACCAGCCCGCGACAAAATCAATTTTGCCGGCTGTTTTATAGGCCTTTCCTTTTTTATCGACATAAACGGATAAAAGATCATTCTTCTGTTCTTTTGACTGGAGTGAATATCCCACAAACGGCGGGTTCCCCATAATAAAATCCAGCTCATCTTTAACCACAAGCGACTCCCAATCCAGGCGCAGGGCATTGCCCTCGATAATGTTGGCATAAGATTTCAAGGGCAGAAAATCCAGTTGCAGATGGATGATATCCTCGGTCCGTTTCATCATCTGAGCTTCGGCAATCCAAAGGGCAGTTTTAGCGACGGAAACAGCAAAATCATTTATTTCGATCCCATAAAACTGATGGATAGACACCTTAATTGGCGTATGTAATTCTGTCGCAAAGGCAATCTGATCGCCCAGCTGAATTTTAAGCACTTCATTTTCCAGCTGTCGTAAGGCCAGGTAAGATTCGGTTAGAAAATTTCCGGAACCACAAGCCGGATCAAGAAATTTTAAATCAGCCAGCTTATCCTGAAAAGCCTCCAGCTTAAGCTTTCTGCTTTTTACAACTTTCTCCTGCCTGATCTGGTCAAATTCTTCCTGCAAATCATCCAAAAATAAGGGATCAATCACTTTGTGGATGTTTTCGATAGATGTATAATGCATCCCCCCAGACCGTCTGGTTTCCGGATTTAATGTACTTTCAAAAACAGCACCAAAAATGGTTGGACTGATGTGTTTCCAGTCAAATTCCTCGCTGGCATCGTGTATCAGTAGATCGACAATTTCCTGATTAAAGCCGGGGATTTCAATTTTATCCTGCTCAAATAAGCCACCATTCACATAAGGAAAGGCGCCGAGTCTTTCATCGATATAAGGATCACGATCTTGCGGTTTTTCATTCAAAAGAGCAAATAGCTCAATCAGGGCTTTTCGCACATCGGAGGGATTTTTATACTGTTTCAAAAAATCCTTGAACATGCCATGCTTACCAAAAATACCGGCATCTTCGGCATATAAACAGAAAACAAGTCGCACACAAAGCATGTTTAGACTTTTTAGGGACTCAGGGTTTTGCGGATCTTTATACTGCTTCAAGAGGACATCATAGAGTTTTCCAACGATTTCGCCAGCCTTAATGGAAATTTCCATCTCGCGGATAATATCTTCATTTTGGGCATCAATCAGAAACTCCAACCGGTATGTTTCATCGGGTAGGTTTTCAAGCAGGATTTCCTCCGGCTCGCCGTTGGGGTTTTCCATATCATAGACTAAAAAAGATTTGAAATTACAGGTAACTACCCATCTCGGGCGTTTTGAGTACGGTAATTCTGCCGAATAGCGTTTGGCTTGCTGGAAGGGATTTAACAGCGATCCATCCGATTGTTTAATGGCCTTTCGTAAATCCTTATCAATACTTTTCTGTTCGATCAGGACATGGGTTGTTGGAATATAGCCATCGATAAAACTGGTATGGTCCAGCATGACTTGATCTTCAAAATTGATGATCTGTTCCGGCTTGTCAACCCCATAAACATCCCGGAGCAGTGATAGCCAGAAGGGCTGACTTTGCCCCTTTTCGTAACCTTTACCCTGCCAGTGATCGGCAAACTTTTGAGCCGCTGTTCTTTTTTCAAGTTCTGTCATTTACGTTCCCCTTTATTCATTTCAGAAAGCACTGTTCTGTTAATGATTGCCTGTATTTTTTCTCTTAACTTATTATTATAGCTTATTTGTATCATCTAGTGAAGAAAAACCGGCTCGGTTTATTCATTTCAGAAAATCAATCCTCATAATGTCCCTTTAATGACAAAACCAATACACTGCCATCCTGGTCAAGCATATAAACAATTGATGTTCCCGGTTGATCCCTCTGCTCCAGGCTTTCCCATCTTTAGTTAAAACTTTCAGCACGGTTTCATCCGCTGTTTTGATGTCATGTTCCTGGCAGTAGCGGCAGGTATATACTTTTCTGACATGCTCCAATACCATCTGATTTTTGCCTGTGCTTCTTCAAGTTTTGAGTTTAAACGAGTATTTTCGTCCTTTAGTTCCGTAATGACAGACAGAAAATCCAGTGCCGGAGCCGCAGTTGTCGGCTCTTTTAAAGTGTCCTTTCGATCTTCCCAAAGCATCCAATTTTCACTTTCTCCATAAAAAATACAATCCTTCCTTTTATATATGAAAGAATTGTATCAGTTTTTTTATTTGTTTGGTATGTGGTCTGTATTTGACGCTTACAAAGAATTAACCGCTGGCCGGTTATACGAGGGACATCAGAAATTATCGGATCAACACAACAATAAGTAATCAGCGGAATCCCGAGACTCGGAAACTCTATGGCTGGGCATGGAAGCTTATCCACGATCGCTATATCAAAGCCCACCCGCTTTGTATGTTAGAATGGCAAACTGACCCTAGCCCAGGAAATTCATCGCATCACTCCCCTATCCAAAGGCGGCAACTATGACGAAGAAAACCTGATGGCATTGTGCAGCTGCTGTCACTCCACCATCACGGCTCAGGAAGGTGACCGGTGGAAATGCGAGACTACAAGATGCGAAGCCAATCACGACGGGCATAAAGGATTCGTTCAAGGTTGACAACTTGGGATTGTTCATCGATGGTAAAGAACACAACATAGTTCTTAATCAAAAGTTTTCGGTATCCCATTGAAACCAGCCGGTCATCACGAACAGCCGGAGATTTCTGGGGCATTTCGGATAAGCCAAGCAGCGCTTCTTCAATCGTATCCACCATCGTCATGACCGTCATTGGTGCTGACAACTGTGAAGATATGTATAGGATGATATCACGAAGGTCATTTTCGGCTGGTTCTGAGATCTCAATACTATACATTGCCATCGGTTAGCTCTTGTCGCAGGTCCTTCATGACATCAGTCAGAGGACATTTTTTCCCCGCTTTAATAGCAGCTCGACCTTCATCAAGGGCGCGATAAAGTTCAACCTTGCCGTTTAACAATTCATAAGCTTCGATGCTCATCACAGCCAAGTCCCCCTGACCATTCTTCGTGATGAAGATGGGTTCTTCCTGTTCATGGCAGAATTTAGAGATTTCGTTGTAATTATTTCTTAGATCCGTACTGGATTTAATATTAGGCATTTGAGTGTCCCCCTTTGTCAATCTAAAGATATTATACCAGAATATCTTTAGATTGACAAAAAATAGTCGGTGGGGGTAGTCAAATCGCTAAAAGGATTCGGATCTGCTCGGAAAGACTAATCTGAGAATAAGGGACGATCGCTGACAGCAGCAGGGCATGGGTTCTTTTGCAAACGGCACATTTCACCCGACAGATCCGCAGTGGCACCAGGTAATCCTTGATGCTGCACCGGTAATAACCATGGACAGAAAGCCCCCTGAACAGCCACAGCTGCATGTAAGCTGGTGGAACTGAAGATCGTTAAGCGTATGATCATATAAAATTTTCGAAATGGGAGTGCAATTATCCGTAAAAAACGTTATCACATAAACTGTTATAGTAAGGTTACAACCTCTCTGCCATGTCATGAATGGCAGAAAGTTGACTTCGTTAGGGTTGTTTCTGCCACTCAATCAAACGTAATGTTTTCCTTCTGTTTCTGACAATTTCGACATAGCATTAAAAAGCTAATCCACACAAGGCAGACTGACTTTGGCAGCAAGAATCTCTTGCTGTTATAACGTCAAATATTCTTTTTATCTCATTTTACTAATTGCAGATAAATCTTTATCTTAAAAAAATAGCTGCAACCCTGAATAAATAATATTATTGCGACTACAACATTCATTCCCATAAATTCATCAACAGGTTTTAACAGCGAAGCAACGCCGGATATCAGTTCTATGCTGCCTAACAAGCAAAAGCAACGCCATCCAGACACTGCATCTTCCTTAAGTTCTTTGCAATCCAACAGTTTCAGTATACCAGTAAATAATTCCCAAACACCTAAGAAGAACGGAATCAAGGCTGCCTGTATCATCTGATTAAAAAGCAAAAACAATGAAAGCAGCGAGGTGCTAACTCCATCAGCAAGCAGCCAGTGTGATCCATGTAGTGACTTTTCCGTTCTGCGATAGATATAAATATTTATCAATCCCGAAAACAACATGGACAATCCCAGATACGGCGCAATTTCAACGAGTGCGTTTTCACCTTTTAAGAAAGTGAATGCGCTAGCACTGAATAGGATGATTCCAGCAAGACCCCATAGTATCTGCACCTGGGCTAGTTTAGGGAACTTCATTAAGTTTTTCTTGTCCATAAGCTATTTATTTTCAAACTCCATATTTTTACTTTTTACCAAAAATGAAAGTCAGGATATCCACTACTGTCTCTGCAATCAACGATATTACAAAAATTGTACAAGGAATCCCTCGCCAACAGATGCACAAAGGGTATCTATATAGAGGATTTTTTGTTCCGGGTATTCCTGACGCAGTTCATCCATGCACAGGCTGCAGACTGAATCGCATCTGACATACCCGAATAAAAGCACAGGTAAAGGATGTCGACCCCTTGATGAAGACACGGTTCAAAACATTCAAAATTAACCGTTGGATTAATCTGCGAAGTTCTGGCAAAATCTTCTTTACTATTCATCTTCTCTGCAACTGGTAAAACTTCTGCAATCTAATCAATAGACGTGGCATCTGTGAATATCTGATAGGTCGCCATGGGTCACTCTCCCTTACTTCAGCCCGTGCATTTGTCGCCGCCCTGCCAGAGTCTTTCAGCTGTGGAAATCCAGTTTTCAGCGTAAGGTGTTGTTTTATCGCAAAGATGGTCTACGCTTTCCAAACTTTGATAGTCGGTATTTACTGCGCCGGCATCCTTAACCATCTTCCGCAGTGCCTCCGGGTTCTCCAGCATGGGGCAGGGTCGCAGCATATTGTCATTGAAAGGCTGTCCGTCATGGTATGCCATAAATAAAGGACTTTTCAGCGCGTCCAGCAGGGAAACCTCGTGTATATTTGCATTAGAATAATGGATAAATACGCAAGGCTCCACATCTCCTTTCGCATTGATATGAAGGTAATTCCGGCCACCAGCGATACAGCCTCCTACAAACTCAGCGTCGTTTTGGAAGTCCATGCTGAAAATAGGCTTCGTCTCACGGTACCCTCTGATGCGGTTATACATCATTTCGCGTTGCTGCGGCTTAGGCATCAACTCCACAGCGGCATCGTTGCCTACCGGCATATAGTGGAAAAACCAGACAAACAGTGCGCCGCTGTCAATCATCAGGTCAAAATATTTTTCACTGCTCACATCGTCCACATTCTTACTAGTGTAGCAAGTGGAAATACCAAAGGGGAGTTTATGCTGTTTCAGCAGAGACATGGCGTTTAGCACCTTCTGATACATACCCTTTCCCCGGCGGCCATCGTTGGCTTCCTCGAATCCCTCCAGAGAAAGAGCCGGGACAAAATTCTTGACATGTATCATTTCCTGACAGAATTGCTCGTCGATCAGTGTGCCGTTAGTGAAACAAAGAAATTCACAATCGGGGTGCATCTCGCATAGCCGAATTACGTCCTTTTTCCTGACCAGAGGCTCGCCGCCAGTGTAAATATACATGTAGGTACCCAATTCTTTACCCTGGCGGACGATGGAATCCAAATCCTCCAAAGTCAGGTTCAACTGGTTTCCGTACTCAGCGGCCCAGCAACCGGTGCAGTGGAGGTTACAGGAAGAGGTGGGATCCAGCAGGATTGCCCAGGGAACATTGCAGCCCTCCTGCTCCTTGACTTCCTCCTGTATAGCACTACCTTTCAGGCTGGCGTTAAACAGGAAGTTTTGGAAAAAAGCCTTCCGACTACCGGGGTTAATGTCATATACCTTCAACATGAGTTGATACCAGTTGTTTTTTTCATCAATGACATTGCGGATTGCATCTCGCTGGCTAGTATACCACTCAGTTGGTGTAAACTTGTCCACCAGCGTCATCAGCTTGGGGATATTTTCTTCAGGGTTGCCCTCAATGTACTTCAGGGCTTGATTAATTGCAAAATTTTGCATACTGTCCTTTACTGATTTATTCATAGTTGTTAATCTCCTTCTATATTTTCTAAAATTAAAACAGTACCCACTCGACCAGTTTTTCAAGACCGCCGAGAGACTGCACATAGTCTTTTTTCCACGATGAATAATTTTTTTTACAATAGATAATGCGTTCAACTTTACGGATGATTTTGTAATTACACGATAATTTTCATAACCAATCAGCACCTCCACGACGAGTTTAGTGTCAGGCGCTTGAGTATACCAAATCTACGATATCAGCGACAATTTTGTCTACCAACTTATCGGGATGACCGGGTTTCACTTTTTAACCATTAATTTATTCTCCCTAGCTGCCCTTTAATCAAATTATAAACAGGCAAGATCACTATGTCATTGGACATAAAAGAGCGAAAGTCTCAAATTAGGACGCAGCATGGATTTTGTTACCTTTTAGGACACGGAGTGCTGTTTGTCTATTGTTTGTAGACTCTTGTATAGATAATATTTCGATATAGTAACAGAAAGTTAAACTTGCATTTTAGAAGGAGAAAGTAGAATGGAAAACAGTACATCCAGAATTTTAACGGGATCTGTTGTAAAAAGAACATTAAAAAATATGAAGGAAAACCCGGAACGCAGTATCCGCAATCTTGTGGATATGGCCTTGCAGTTTACAAGCGGAAGGTTTCAGCAGGATTTTTTTGCTACGGCTCAAACCATGCTGCAAAATGAAAACAGCGCCTACTATAGATTGGTGAGGGACATTGTATCTCACGCAGACACCGACCGACTTTACACTTTTGGCATGAATCTTGGGTATAATGGCTGTACTACGGGAGCACAGCGTATTCGTGAAAATGAAAAAAAACTGAACTGCAATATCCCGTGGACAGTAGCCATCCAGATAGATGCAGAGCAATTTGAGGAAAAAGAACAGCAATATCAAGCCACAATACAAGCTGGTGAAAAACTTGGCATCTATGTATGGATACTCTTTTGCATGGAGCAACCGCAAAAATCTCTACTACTTGCCAAAAACAACCCTGACAGCGCCTTTTTCCTTTTTTGTGAGCCGGAGGATCTGACTTCTGATTTCCTAGATGACGCAACCGAACTTTATAATCTGATGCTTGTTGTGCGTTGTGACGAAAACGCCTCTAGCACGTGCGCCAACCTCCGTAATTTAGGGTTGCTCTACTCAGTGTGGTATCAATATGGGCAAAAAGATACGGAAACGATCATCAACGGCGATCTGTTTTACTGCGGCCAACAGCTTTCCCCCATTTTTTTCGTTCTCCTGCCCAATCTGGAATGTCCAGATGTCGTTCAGCACCTTGCGCATCAGGCCGTACAACAGGCCCGCAAAGAACAAAGCTATCACACCATGCTTTGGGAGTTGCAGGGGGATAATAGTTTGATTGACGCCATTATCTCCGACGACACCTGCTCGGTCTACTTTAATATGGATGGGAATCTATGTGGCTGGCACAAAGAAATCAAGAGTGGACAAAACAATCTATTTCAGAATAACCTAACAGACATTTTTGTGAGCGCCTGTCCAAAGAAAGTGTGAGCAGCTATATGAACAAAGGCAAAATCGACGAAGTGAAAGGCGGCAAAAAGATTTCGCTCTGCCACCCTGGTTTTATTCTGTGAGATTCATCTCATTATAGATTGCGGCTGCGCTTCCCTCAACAATTCGTTTTAGTTTTGAGACAAATTGAACAGGAGGCATGCACTCTTTGTCTAAAAGCCAACGCTCGATGGCACAAATAACAGCGTCAGTGAAAAAATTAACTGTAAAATCCTCAGCCGCCTCATCACTGATTAAGTGTGCCACACGGAGCTTCATTAGAGGAAAACAGTATTCCTGAAGATGATCGGAAAAAGAATTTTGCCCATTTATTTTTAGTGCCTTGCGGTAAAAGTTTCTGTTTTCATGAAAACATTTGCAAGCACGTTCAATCAGCCCCCAACGATCATCAGCCGGCATTTCATTAGCGGCCTCCATTGCGAGCATTATAAACTCAGTATCAAAAATCCAGTTGACTAAATCGTACTTATCCTTGAAATGGTAATAAAAACTCTTGCGGTTCATATCGCACCGCTCACAGATTTGTGCCACTTGAATTTTATCAAAAGGCTCTTCCTGCATCAGTTCCCGCAGAGCAGTTGCCAACGCCTGTTTGGTAATGTTGGAAGCCGCCAAAATAATTCACCCTTTCCTGCTATCCTCCTAAAACACCAAGATGCTCCAAAAGAATCTTTACCCTCATTATAATCAAGATAATACCTCCAGTCAACTCTGCTTTGGAAGGATACCGTTCACCAAATCGGTTACCGAGGTAGACACTGAAAGCAGAGAATCCAAAGTTAATGGCCCCAATCAGGAAAATAACTGGAACAGTTTCCCCCTCAATAACGGCAAAGGTTACACCCGCAGCCAGCGCATCAATGCTCTCAGCTATCGCTAAACGATTCTTTCCTTCTTTATCTAAATTGAAAGAGACAATCAGCAGCAAAAAAATTAGAAAAATTGCTAAAATTAAGCAACTACTCACTTATGCAGCACTCGGTTCCGGCTAACGCTACCACCTTGTCGCGTCTGTCGCCAGATGGAATGAACTAATCAGCAACAATGAAATATGTCAATTTATATGTCAATTTATATGTCAAATCATCTACCCCAATTATACGCATCAAAAAATCGGCATCCTCATGCCGATCTAAAGTTTCGTTATTGGTGCGAGAGACGGGGGTCGAACCCGTACGCCTTTCGGCACACGCCTCTGAAACGTGCTTGTCTGCCAGTTCCAACACTCTCGCTAAAATTAAAGTACTTGCATAGTATACAGCTTTGAAGTATATTTGTCAAGCTTTGTATTAAATAAAAAATATTTTTACAAGTATCAACAAAGCAGCCTGCAGCAGAAAAATCACCGGGACGCCGATCCAGAAAATTTTCTTGCGGGTTTTATGTTTAAAATAACGCATGCCGATGGCTCCGCCCAGGCTTCCCCCGACCAAACAAAAAAGCAGCAGAACTTTTTCCGAAATACGCCACTTGTCTTTTCGCGCTTTACTTTTATCGATGCCAAACAGAAAAAATGTTATCAAATTTATCGAACAAAAATAAATGGTTACGATATTACTCAGATCCATTAAAACCTCAATTCCAGATCTGTCAAAATTTCAAAATAACAAATCCTGAAAACAATGGTAAGCTTTCAGTCCTAAATCAAGCTTAAATACCCATTGTTTTCAGAATGTCTTAATCTTTACATCAATCCTGGATAAAGGGGATATTTTTCCGTTAAAAATCGCACTTTTTCCAGAGCCAGTGCTGGGTCTTTTTTAATCAGAGCCGCCTCTATAGCATCCGCCACAATTTCCATATCTGCTTCTTTTAGACCTCTGGTCGTCACCGCTGGCGTACCAATTCGGATACCAGAGGTTACAAAAGGACTTTCCTTATCATAAGGAATGGCATTTTTATTGGCTGTGATATTGATTTTTCCCAGGGTTTCATCAGCTTCTTTACCGGTCAGGCCAACTTGACTGACATCAATCAGCATCAGATGGTTATCTGTCCCCCCCGATACAACCCGGAAACCTCGTTTTTCCAGTTCCTGGCTGAGGACTTTGGCATTTTTGACTACCTGTTTCTGATAGGCTTTAAATTCGTCCGTCATAGCCTCTTTAAAAGCTACCGCTTTAGCCGCAATGATATGCTCCAAGGGTCCACCCTGGCTGCCCGGGAAAACGCCTTTATCGATCTGTTTGGCAAATTCTTTTTTGCAGAGTATAACCCCACCTCTGGGACCTCGTAGGGTTTTATGGGTAGTAGTGGTCACAAATTCGGCATAGGGTACAGGGCTCTGATGTTCCCCAGCAGCAACAAGACCGGCGATATGAGCCATATCAACCATTAGGTAACAACCAGCCGCTTTGGTCATTTTAGAAATGCGTTCAAAGTCGATGGCACGGGGATAAGCGCTGGCACCAACAACTACCAGTTTTGGCTGATGCTCATTGATTAAATTCTGTATTTCATCATAATCGATCATTTCTGATTCCTGGTCAACACCATAGGAAACAAAATTATAATATTGACCGGATAAATTTGCCGGACTCCCATGGGTTAGATGTCCCCCCTGATCAAGTCGCATTCCCAATACTGTATCACCTGGTTCCAGCATGGCGATATAGACTGCTGAATTAGCCTGGGCACCTGAGTGCGGCTGGACATTGGCATGTTCAGCACCAAATAGTTTTTTAGCTCGCTCGATGGCAATCCGTTCAATCTCATCCACATGGACACAACCGCCATAAAAGCGTTTTCCCGGCGTTCCTTCCGCATATTTGTTGGTCAGATGACTCCCCATGGTTTCCATTACCGCTGGCGACACAAAGTTTTCCGATGCAATCAGCTCTAGGTGATCCTGCTGCCGTTTTAATTCCTTTTCCATCAGGCCGTAAATCTCAGGATCCGCCTGTTTCACTTGTTCAAAAGACATCTCTTCCTCCATTATTATCATAATAGTCATTTCGCCGATTCGAAAGCTTTTCCAGGGACACAGCGATACTTTTCAGATAGTGAGACCACTCATCCATCTTCATCCGAACATAAAAGACAAACATAATTCCCGCCATTAAAAAAAATAACGCCAGAATTGGGATAATTGTCCATGCTGCACTTGCCATGTTATTTAAAAACTGCTCCATATTGTCCTCCATTTAAAGACACTTGTACGGCAATAACATCTACTATTGTAACACTAATTTTTAATAATACAAGTCATAACAGTACAAATTTTCTTATTTTTTTCCACTTGCAATAAACTTATAGCCTCAAAATCAAAAAGCTCCTGTTAAGGAGCCTCTGATTCTATTCCTGAATTTCGATGGTATCGCCTGGCTTTATGATGCCACCTTCTAGTACAATCGTAAAAATACCTTCCCGGGGCATCACGCAATCGCCAACTTTTTGTGAGATTTCACAACCGGAATGGCATTTCTTGCCAATCTGGGTAACTTCCTGCAAAGTATCACCGATTTTTAAGCGGGTTCCCACCGGCAGTTCGTATAATACGATTCCCTGGGTGGTGATATTTTCCGCAAAATTTCCCGCCGTGAGTCCATCCCCTCCCAGCGCGATCATTTTATCGATGCTTTCCTGAGCCAGCAGGCTGACCTGCCGATGCCAGTTTCTGGCATGGGCATCACCCTCAAGACCATGTTCGACAATGAAAAGTCCCTGCTCAATCGACTTTTTCATCTCACCCGTTTTTTCGCTGATATTAACAGCAATTACTTTTCCCGTCATTTTTTCCCCTAATCTTTCTAAACGTTCTTTCTGGAATGAACGAAGCGACCAGATTTTCCGCCGGTTTTTTCTTCCAGATAAATTTCTTCAATGACCATTTCTTTATCAATCGCCTTGCACATATCATAAATCGTTAAGGCCGTGACTGAAACAGCTGTTAATGCTTCCATTTCCACACCGGTCTGGCCGGTGTTTTTAACGGTAGCCACAATCCCGATGCGATTATTTTTCTCATCCATTTCAAAATCGATATCAGAGCCGGAAATAAAAATATTATGGCACATGGGAATCAAATCCGCTGTTTTTTTCACGCCCATAATGCCTGCCACCTGGGCAACTCCCAGAACATCACCCTTTTTCATGGTACCGGCGGCAACTCTCGCAAAGGTTTCTTTTTTCATCTTAATCGATCCCCGAGCGATTGCAACTCGGTGACTTTCCTGTTTGTCAGAGACATCCACCATTTTCCCCCGACCCGCTTCATTAAAATGGGTTAATTCATCCATTGTCATCCTCCAATTTCATTCATGTTTCGAACCATTTGTTTTTCATTATCTTCCAGTAAGTGCCGCTCCGGTTTGGCACCAATCGCTTTTTCCAGAATCTGCAGATAGGTCAGACCTTCTTCTCTAAGTTTTAAAATATCAATTTCGAAATCCGAGTGTAGACAGGGTTTAATTTTCCCGTCGGTGGTCACCCGAATGCGGTTGCATTCACTGCAAAAATGCTTGCTGATAGGATTAATCAGACCAACTCGCCCCTTGGCTCCCGATAACTGATAATATTCTGCCGGACCGGTTTTTTCCGGTTCCAGTACAGCAAGCAGCTCCGGCACTGCTTTTAAAACTTCGGCATTTGAAATATATTTATTCTGAGCGTAATTACTGGATTCACCCAGAGGCATCAGTTCAATAAAGCGAACATCCACCGGATTATCAATCGTAAAATTCACGAACTTTTTAATTTCGTCATCGTTAAAGCCGTTAATCAAAACGGTGTTAATTTTAATTGGGCTCATTCCTACCGCCATTGCCGCTTCAATGCCCGCCATTACATCATCAAGCTTGCCCCAGCGGGTAATCTGGTGATATTTTTTTTCATCAAAAGTATCAAGACTGATGTTAACTCGATTTAGACCAGCGTTTTTAAGGTCTTTAGCATACTTGGGCAGCAATATACCATTTGTGGTCATGGTCAGGTCTTTTATGCCTTCAATCTGACCGATAGCCTGAACCAGTTCGACAATCCCATTTCTGACTAGGGGTTCACCGCCAGTTAGACGGATTTTATCGATTCCCAATTGGGTTCCGGCTTTGATTAGCGCGATTATTTCTTCAAAGGACATATTTTTTTTATGCAGATGCTTTTGCACCCCTTCTTCCGGCATACAGTAGACACACCGCAGGTTACAGAGGTCAGTAACTGAAATGCGCATATAATTTATTCTTCTTCCATAATGATCTTTCATACTCGCCTGCTTTCTTAAACTGTAATGATTTGACCCGGTGACTCCAGCAGGTAGCCCCCCAGCTGATTCAGGTCATCGGCAAAAGCCTGAGACTTCAAAACGTCAATAAACCGCTTAACCCGCTCATCTGCCAGATTTTCTTTCAACATGGCAAAATCATATTCTTCATCGCCAATGGGAATAAAATCAAGTCCCATCATGTTTGCCGCCGATAAAACGCCAATTCCCACGTCGCTACTGCCTGATTTAACGGCCGACGCCACCATCATATGAGTATTCATTTCCCGGCTGTAACCGAGAATATTATCTGCTTCAATCCCTTCTTTTTTGAGCAAATAATCAAAGAGCACCCGGGTGCCAGAGCCCCGCTGCCGGTTGACAAAGGAAATGTCCGAACCCGCCAGATCCCTGAATGTTTTGATGTTCTTGGGGTTTCCCTTTGGCACCATTAACCCTTGGGTTCGTTTTACCCCTTTGATCAGAACCAACTCTTGATCACTTAAATAGCGTTTTAAATAAGGCAGATTGTAGATTCCGCTTTCTTCATCCAACAAATGAATTGGCGCCAGGTGGCATTCCCCTTTTTTTAGGGCCATAATCCCCCCCAGACTGCCAACATGGGCAGAAGACAGACTGACCATCCCCTTTTGTTTATGGATGATATCAGCAATCAGATCCATCAGTACATCGTGGCTGCCAATTGAAACCAGGGTTCGCGAAATGGCTTCCACCGACCGCATCAGCACCAGCTCGACCTCTTCCCCAGCCTCATAGCCCTCAACATTTTTGGGAATTTTTAAAACGCCGTCGGCATTGACCAGGGACATGGTCACGCCAGCACCCCGATCCAGGGGAATGGCAACAATTTTATCATTGACGCGGCCGCACTTCATCCGCACAAACTCCAGGTATTTCAAGGTCGACATAACCCGTTTGGAAAGGATGGCCTTAATTTTTTCCCCTTCCGTCATCAGCTGCCTGGTAAAAGCCATCAGGCAGGGTTTTACAAAATTCTCAAAGACAAAATAAGCCGAAACCGGATAACCGGGAATGCCAATCACCGGTTTTCCTTGTATAAATCCCAAGACCGCCGGTTTACCCGGTTTAATGGCTACGCCATGAACCAGCACCTGACCCAGCTCTTCCATTAACTTGCGGGTGTAATCCTCGGTTCCAGCGGAAGAACCGGCCGAAATCAGAACCATGTCATTCTCGGCAACGGCCGCCATAATTCGTTTTTTGATCAGGTCATACTGATCGGCAACCGGATCGTAGCGATGGGCCAGACCACCATATTCGTTAACCAATCCGGCAAACATATGGGTGTTGGAATCAATAATTTTCCCTTCGCTCATTTGGGCACCTGAATCAACAAGTTCGGTGCCGGTGGGAATAATCCCGACCCGAGGTTTTTTCAGCACTTCAATCTGGGTGATACCGCCGGCCAGCAGAGCTCCCAAGTCAATGGCTCTGATCTTTGAGTAAGCCGGAACAATCAGTTCCCCGGCCACGATATCCTCACCAATGGGCCGGACGTGCTGCCAGATGGCAACCGGCTGATTAATACTGACCTCGTCTTCACTGTCAACCCGCACATCCTCAATCATCACCACCGCGTTAAAAGGATCTTTAATGACATCTCCAGTATCCACAAAATTAAAATCTTGCCCTTTTTTCAGGATTTTGGGATGGCGTTCATCAATTCCTTTCATTTCAAGGGCGTTGACAGCAATGCCATCCATTGCCGAAGCATTATAATAGGGAGAAGAAATCTTTGCAAAGACCGGTTGCGCTGTCACATGATTCAAAGACTCTATAACCGCTAGGGTTTGGCTGCTGATCAGCTGATCATTTTTTTCAAACTCATTCATAAAAAGATCAATGGCATCTGCCAGATTTTCATTTTTCAAATAGAGATTTCGTTCATTTTTTTTTGCCTGATTTTCTGTATTCATCTTTTCCCTCCATCCTAAAACAGATTTACCTCTACCGCTTGCCCGGCATTTAAGCCTTCCATGTCTTCACTGATATCCAGGTAGCCATGAGAATCCGAAAGCAGGGTGATCATCCCCGATTTTCCGTAGGTGGGCCACACTTCTAGGCCTTGCCCGTTCTTTTTAATTTTTACCGTTTGAAAGGTGCGTCGACCTGGTGCCGCGTGGATATTTTCCATTAAAATACCGCTAGTCTTTTTCAAAGCTTCATCTTTTTTCTCATAAAAGATATCTTGCATCAAATCGCTGACCATGGTAAAGACCATAATGGCTGCGGCAGGCTGTCCCGGCAGTCCGACCACCGGTTTATCATCGATTTTTCCCAGAATGGTCGGCTTGCCCGGTTTCACAGCCAGTCCGTGGAGATAAACCTCCCCCAGTTCCTCAATCACCTTAACGGTATAATCCTTTTCGCCCATGGAAGAACCGCCGGATAACACAAGTAGATCACTATCCACCAGCATATCGGTTATTTTATCTCTGATTTCCACGTAAGAATCATGAACATAATCAGTTTTTACCAGATCAAAACCACGACTGACTGCTAAAGCACTAAGGGCTGGTGTATTGATATCGATGATTTCTCCCGCTTTAGGTGTCTGACCCGGTCTGATGACCTCGTCACCAGTGGAAATAATGGCAATTCTGGGCCGTTTATAAACGAGTGCTTCGGTATAACCAAGTGCCGACAAAGCTCCGATATCCTGGGGTCTTAAAAGATGTCCTTTTTTAAAGACAAGCTGGTTTTTGCTGATATCATCGCCAATCAGCATCATATTTTCGTGCAGACCGGCGCTTGTGTAAACCGCCAGTTCTGATTGGCCCATTTTTTCTGTATATTCGATCATGATCATGGCTTCAGTCCCAGCAGGAACCATCCCACCGGTAGGCACGTAGACTGTTTCCCCCTGATTAAGGCTTAACTTGGTTTCCTGACCCATTTTTGCTTCGCCGGTAATCTTTAAGAAACCCGGGATCGATTCACTGGCCCCCTGGACATCAGAAAGCTTTACGGCATAGCCATCGACCACTGAGCGGTTAAAATGCGGCACATCCATCCCGGCGATGACATCTTTTGCCAAATAGCGATTTAGTCCCTCAAGCAGGTCCACTTTTTCCGAATCCAGCAGGTTATTTTTAAAGGCTGTCAAAACCATTTCTTTCATTTCATCAACTGATTTTACTTTTAATAATTCCATACTTTTCTCCCTGATTCCAGTCACTCATTGGCTTAAATCCCTTCTTTATATACTCTTATATGCTCTGGTCAAGATCATCTTAAACTCATGTAATTTAGGTCTTTTATTCTGTCATGAAAATTGATATACTTAATTAACTGCTTGACCTTTTCATTCTTTCTAACTAAGGAGGTGACAGTCATGTCACGCTATGAGCGAAATTTCCCGGCATTTTCAGAAACTGATTTTGAAAAAATCCGCACAGCCAAAGTCTGTGTCGTCGGCTGTGGCGGCTTAGGCGGCTATATTATTGAAATGCTGTCCCGAGTTGGAATCGGATCACTGATTCTAATCGACGGTGATGTCTTTGAAGATTCCAATCTGAATCGTCAGTTAAACGCGACACAGAAAAACCTGGGTGACAGCAAATCAAAAGCTGCTGCCCAACGCGTTAAACTGATTAATAAAGATGTTAACACCTGTTACTATAAAGAATTCTTAACTGCCGAAAATGGCCAAGAGCTGATCGACGATGCTATTATTGTAATCGATGCCCTTGATAATGTCAAAACACGGCTAATTTTGCAAAAGCTTTGTAAAGAAAAGGGGGTTCCTCTGATTCATGGGGCCATTGGGGGCTGGTTTGCCCAGGTCACCACCGTTTTTCCGGAGGATGATACCCTTTCACGCCTCTATTCCGACAAAAAAGATACGGATTCAAAGGCGCTGGGCAATCCCTCTTTTACCCCGGCACTGGCCGCATCCATTCAGGTTTCTGAATGCTTAAAGGTCATCACCGAAAAAGATGATCTTTTGAGAAACCAGCTTTTATATATCGATCTGTTATCGAACGAATTGTTTAAATTCAACATATAAGGAGGACTTATGTACAAAACAGGTATTTTAACCCTGAGTGACAAGGGCGCCAAGGGTCAGCGCACTGATCTGAGCGGACCACAAATAAGCCAAATCCTGGCCGCAACCAATCTTTACCAGGTGCTTAAAACTGAAATTCTTCCCGATGACCGGGAAGCTATTAAAGCCAAACTGATCGAATGGGCGGATCAGGAGAAACTTGATCTGATTCTCACCACTGGCGGAACCGGCTTCTCTCCCCGGGACCAGACCCCGGAAGCCACCATTGCCGTCTGCGAACGGCTGACCCCGGGCATCCCCGAAGCCATGCGTTATTACAGCCTGGCCATTACCCCCAAAGCTATGCTTAGCCGGGCGGCGGCGGGTATTCGCAATCGCACCCTGATTATTAATCTGCCCGGCAGTCCCAAAGCCGTTAAGGAGAATCTGGAGGCCATCCTGCCAGCTCTGGATCACGGCCTAGAAATGCTATTGGGTAGTGGATCAGCCAATTGCGCCGAACCTGCAAAATAAAAAAGAGTCGAAAGATGCCGGCAGATACCGCATTTTTCGACTCACTTTTTCTTCTGCCTTTAACAATAACAGCCTATAAGTCCATGCCATTTAAAATTTCTCGTAGCTGTACCAATTCGTCAACTGTCAGGGTAATGCCCTTGCGCATTTTATCGTGATCGGCATTCCAGTCCCGCAAATCGTATTTGGCATCACGTTCGTTCCAGCTGACCAGATTCAACTCCTTTTGCCAGCCACTGGGCAGCTCACTCAATACACCAATTTCTTCAACAATATCAAACGTTATACTCGCCATAATTCCTCCTTATTTTAGCATTTGCGCCAATTGTCCACTTGCGTCCAATGCCCGCAATTCCGTAAACCCGCCAATAAATTTGTCATCAATAAAAATATAGGGAACCGTATAATGACTGGTTTGATCCTGCAGTTTCCTGCGCATCTCTTCATCCCGAAAAATATCAAATTCTTCATATTGAAGGTTTTTCTCGTCCAGCAATTGTTTTGCCCCACGACAATAGGGACAATGGGTCCAAATATATAAACGAATTTCTTTTTGCATGATTTACCTCTCCTAAAAATCTTTCCATTATTATTCCATAATTATTCAGACTTGTAAACTGACTTCCTGAAAATCTTAAAAAATTCTAGTATTATTCTTAAATCTGTCGTATTATTAACTCTGAAAAAAGAAAAAGGAGCAAGTCATGGAAAATGTAACCATCGTCGATCATCCTCTGGTCGCACACAAACTAACACACCTGCGAAAAAAAGAAACCCCTTCGCGAGAATTTAGAGAACTCGTTAAAGAATTATCCAGTCTGATGGCCTGGGAAGTTACCAAGCATTTCCCTTTAAAAGATATTGAAATTGAAACCCCTGTCGCTAAAACCGTTAAACCGGTGCTGGCCGAAAAAGATGTGGTTATTGTACCGATTCTTCGCGCCGGCCTGGGCATGGTTGAGGGCTTTACCAATATTATCCCCAAGGCTAAAATTGGCCATATCGGTCTCTATCGTGATCCTGAAACCCTTCAGGCCGTTGAATACTACAAAAAACTGCCCACCGATATATCAGAACGAGAAGCCATCATCGTTGATCCCATGCTGGCAACCGGTGTATCGGTCATTCATACCATCCGCCTCTTAAAAGATGCCGGCTGCAAAAACATCAAGGTGGTTCATATCCTGGCCTGTCCGGAAGGCATTAAAGCCTTAACGACCGCCTATCCCGAAGTGCCCATATTCTGTGCCGCCATCGATGAAAAGCTTAATGATCATGCTTATATCGTACCTGGTCTTGGCGATGCTGGTGACCGTCTGTTTGGCACTAAATAGCCAATCATTCATACTGATTTCAAACTGACGTCGAACGTCATTTAAAAGCTGAACAGCGACATTTTTGCTTTTCAGCTAAAGCCAATTACCTGGCCGGAGATCGGTCTGAAAAGCAGATATGGCTAATGTGATTTAATTTTATTCGTGTGATTTTATCTCACTATTTATTAAATGTTTCTTAATTTAATTCACTGATGTTTATCCCTCTGATTTGGGGTATAAAATCAATATAGCTTTTCTCCTCAAAAGTATATTACGAAGAAAAAGGATCGCCTGTCCTAGGTGATCCTTTTTCTGTGTGTCGATCAAAATTTCAGATCAATAAAAAATATCAGCATTAGAAAATCAAATATAAATAATGTGAATATCCTTATTGAATTTTTCCAAAAGGCTGATCAGCTTCTGAGTAATTCGCCATTTGCTGCTTAAGGCTTCAGGAAAATCCGGGTTCTGATGGGCCGGATTAATGGAATTGCCCATAATGATATCGATATTGGTGGATTCATTGATTAAGTAATTGGCCAAAATGGCAGCGGCGTTTTTAACCTTGAAGATCTCACTGCCGACTTCATTGTTCAAATATGCTTCGATCAGACGTACTGTTTCCTGAATGGTCAAAACCCCTTCGGTCACCAGATCAATGCTTTTCATCCGGCCAATTGGTGGCACCTCTTCCGACATGGTGCTTAAGTCGATTTTTATTTCTTCATCATATTCTCTGGCCACGATATTTCCGGCTGTTCCACCACAGACAATCTTTTTGCCTTTGGCCAGATCAAGAAGTTTTTTAATCTCAGAATCCCGGGACTGATCCAAGGGCGGTCCGGTAAAAATGGTTAGATACTTGCGTTCTTCTGCACGGATAACCGCAACCGTGGTATCATCACCCGGTTCCTCACCGTAAAGCTGATAACAGGTGTCAATTAAAGCCATAGAAATATCCTTGGCACGCTTGTCTTCGTAGGTTCTGGCCAGAACGTAGTCAGCGGCTTCATCCCATTCCCAGCCAAAGTTTAAACAGTTGCCAATACCCGCATGAATGACGCCATCGCTGAAAAAGGCCAGCACATCCCCCTTTTCAATGACGATCATTGCTTCATAAATAGCCTTCTCCTGAAACTCCATTTTGCGTCGCCTTAAATTAAGGACTTCCCCGTCGCGAATAAAAACCAGAGGCGGATTATCAAACTCAACAATATAAGCCATGCGGTTTCTGAAAATCTGGACGATGGTAAAAGTGGAGTAGGCCAGTTTTCTGACCTGACATTCCGGCAATGTCGCCTCTAAAGTTTCCAGCACATCTTGAATGGTCATCTTTTCTTCCAGCATGGTGGCCGTAATCGTGGAAGTCAGGGTCGACAAAATATTGGCTTTAACGCCACTGCCCAATCCATCCGCCAGCACCACAATAATACTTTCGTCATTAATCCGGACTTCCACATTGTCGCCGCACAGTTCCTCATTCACTTTATTGACCGAATCACTGGCAATATCCATAAATAACGGCATCAGATATCTTCCTCCCTGTTTCTCACCACTTTTTGCAGCTTGGTCAAAGTAACTTTTGTTTCAGCTGTCGTTTCACCCAGGAGACCGGCAATTTCATGAGCCACCCGCATCTGCTTGTCAATGACCCGCTGAGCCATGCTCAAGGTTTCTTCCTGCATTTTAATAAAAGCCTTTTCCTGTCTTTCCTGTTTGGTCACATCAATAAAAATCCCCATATAGAGCTGTTGCTCCGGAATAAAGGTTAAAATTTCCATGAAAACGCGGTTTTCCCGCTCATAAATACCTTTTCCGGTATAGGGCAAACTGAAGCTTTTTAAAGGGATTATAATCCAAAATATCCGTAAAGCGATAATGAAAGATTTCTTCGCGTTTAATATTAAAAAGTCGCTCTGCCGCATCATTAAACTCGATTACCCGGAATTTTTTATCCAATACTGCAATGGCGTTAGGGGTCGTGGTGATAATCAGATTAGAGATCGCCTCATTTTTGCTGGAAATCAGCGGCAGGCACATTTCAATTTCCGCCATATTTAAGTAAACTGCCCGGGCTTTGTCACGACAGGTGTCATAGCCGCAGGTGCCGCAGTTGAGTTCATCCTTGGGCGAAAACTTGCCCATCTGAATCAAAATGTCTTCAAGCTCCTGGAGGGGAATTTTTTCCAGGCGTTTAACCGGGTTGGCTGAAAATTCTCTCCGATAATTAAGCTCCGGCAAAGGCTGACTATATTTTCGATCCCGGTTCAAATCGAGATAGGTATTAATCATTTCGACTTTTTCGTATTTTGAAAGGTGACTCATAATATTTCCGGGACCATTCATACAGCCTTCCTCACAGGCACGCATCTGAATCCAGTATTTTTTCTTTAACTTTCCAATCTCATTTAAAAAATCCATACTGTTTTCAATACTTTCAATACTGATAATGTTACGATCGCTATTCAGTTTTCGAGCATCCTTTTCGGTTAGCCCCACCGCCATCGGCCAATTGTTTAGCTGATTGCTGGCAAAAGCGTCAAAATCTTCGATCGCGGATACTTTCGGATCAATACCTTCTTCTCTAAACCACTGTCGGAGTTCATCAAAAGTGATAACCGCATCAATCACACCAGCCACTGGGGTGTCTGCAATTTCGGTCTTCTCTGCCAGGCAGGCACCGATAACCACAATTTTGCTGGCAGGATAACGTTCTTTTAGTATTTTCCCGTGAGCGATGGTAGGCGAAATGACTCTGCTTAAATATTTAACATAGTCCGGGTAGTACTGTTCGATCAGATTTTTCACTGCCGGACAGGACGAATTGATCACAAATTGTTGATCGCTCTTAAATTCCTTTTCATTTTCCAGCGCAATCGCTTCCATCCCCACCGATACGTCTTCAATAATTGTAAAACCAAGTTTGCGCAAAGCTCCCAGATACTGACGGGGATGCTTCATATCCGAGCTGGCCGGAAAAACACCAGACAGACTAACGACAACTGAACTATCTTTGAGCCACTCCTTAACCATCACCACATCATTTTGAATTTCCTTGGCATTCTGCGGGCAGATTTTTATGCAATATCCACATCCAATACACATATCCGCAATAATCTGGGCGTGTTTATCCTTCAGTTTGATGGCTTTGACCGGACAAATTCGAATACATTTATAGCAATTTCGACATTTTTCTTTAGAAAAATCAATAATACCCACTTAGTTATCTCCTCTAATCTGTTGAAAAACCGCTTCAGCCGTTTCAGCCGAAGCCGAATAGTGACGTCCTTCACACTCAATCGATACACCATTCTGACAGCGTCCCATACAAAATGATCCTTCCAGCTCAAACTGATCTTCCAGTTTATTTTCTTTAATTAATCGTTTAAAAGCCTGCACCACTGCATAAGACCCCCTAATATGACAGGAAGAACCAATACACACTTTAATCAGTTTCATATTTTTCCCCAACTTTACAGATTTTAATCATAGTATCACTCACTATATACCCTGTCAACGGCTCTACAAAAATGGCACTGATGATTTTTTGTCATCTCAACTAATCGATCCTATTTTTTGAAAATCGCTTATTGAGCCGTTATTTTATCTGCGAAAACACGCTATGGGTTTGTTTTTCTTGACTGACTCAAATATATTTGATAAACTAAATTAAATAAACAATCCGAACTTGCCGACCTAAAGAGTATTCCATGGTTTGCCAGTCGTTAGAGTGTTACTGGAAACGGTCTCACTTTCCAGTGTGTAGAGGATGGTTTTTATTCTTTGCGGCTGTTGTCAGTCGTTTTTTATTGCTCTAAAAATCAGGGTTTTCCCTTGATTATAAATTTTAGGAGGATGAAATGAAAAAGAAAAAATTGTCGGTCAAACTTGGTGTATTGTTGTTAAGTATTTTCACTGTTTTATTTTTTACAGCTTGCAGCCAGACAGCGAGTGATGAGCCACTGGAAGCTGGTTCAAACGGAGAAATTATTTTGGCAACCACTACCAGCACCCAGGACAGTGGCTTATTGGAAGTTATCCTTCCCGATTTTGAAGCCAAAACCGGAATTGCCGTCAAAGTTGTTGCAGTTGGAACTGGCAAAGCTCTGGAAATGGGACAAAATGGAGAAGCAGATGTCCTTTTAGTTCATGCCAAATCGCAGGAAGAACAATTTGTTGCTGATGGTTATGGGGTAGAACGCTTTGATGTTATGTACAATGATTTTGTAGTTTTAGGACCAGGCACTGATCCTGCTCAGGTTAAAACCACTGCCGCCGAAGATGCAACTGCCGCTTTCACACAAATTGCCAACACCCAATCCACATTTGTTTCCCGTGATGACAAATCCGGCACCAACACAAAAGAGCTGGCAATATGGGAAGCTGCCGGCATCACACCAACTGGTGACTGGTATATCAAAACCGGTTCAGGAATGGGCGACACCATTACCGTTACCAATGAAAAACTCGGCTACACCTTAGCTGACCGGGCAACCTATCTGAACATGAAAGACAATATCGACCTTGAAGTTGTCTGCCAGGGCGATCCGTTGCTCTTTAATCAGTATGGCATTATTGCCGTCAACCCATCAATCAATGATCAGATTAACGCTGACGGTGCGCAGGCCTTTGTAGACTGGATTCTTTCCGATGAAACCCAAACCCTGATCGGCCAATATGAAGTGGGCGGTGAACCGCTGTTCACACCAAATGCCGGCCAATAAAATTATAAAGCAGATTCCCAACGGAATCTGCTTTAAATCTTTAACCCCAATACGGAGACTTTAGCATGGACTATATACTTGAAGGTTTTGTCGAAGCCATACAACTAATTTTATCTTTCGATCCTGAAATCTATCAAATCGTCTCGTTATCGCTATTTGTCTCCTTTACATCCACTGCTGTCAGCACTCTTATCGGTGTTCCTGCTGGTATTTTTTTAGGAATCCATCAGTTTAGGGGCAAAAAATGGGTCTCTCGTCTACTCTACACCTTTATGTCTTTTCCACCGGTAATTATCGGTTTATTTACAGCTCTGCTTTTATCCCGATCCGGTCCATTTGGCCAGTATAAGCTTATGTATACCTCAACAGCTATGATCATCGCCCAGACTTTATTAGTCACCCCTATCATTACGGGTGTTATCTTCAATTACACCAGCGGCAATGGTCAAATCATTGTTGAAACTGGAAAAACACTCGGTGCAAAAGGCTTTTCTCTGCTTTTATTAATTGTTACCGAACTGCGGGCAACCATTATGATTGCTCTGGTTACAGGCTTTGGTCGAGCGATCTCAGAGGTTGGCGCTGTAATGATTGTCGGTGGAAACATAAAAGGTTATACACGCGTAATGACTACTTTTATTGCGATGAACAACAATATGGGAGAATATAGCTTATCGATTGCCATGGGACTTATTCTAATGACAATTTCTTTTATCACCAATTCAATTCTCTATAAATTTGTGATTGGAGACCTGGATGAACTTAAAAATTAATCAAATCAAAAAAATTTATGGTGAAAAAACAGTGCTATCCATACAACAGGAGAATCTCGTCTTTAGGAACGGGCAGATTAATGGGATCATTGGGCCTAACGGTTCTGGTAAAAGTACCCTAATGCGCATTATCGCCGATTTGACAACTGCCACTTCAGGTACTATTTTTTATGATAACAGCCCCCTTGATGATGATCTGCGAAAGTTATTGACTTACGCCAGTCAACAGGCCTTTATGCTCTCAAAAACCGTTGAAGAAAACATCCGTTACCCTTTAAAGCTGCGCAATTATAGTAAAGTCGATCAACAACGCATTGCAGCTGAACAATTGGAAACTTTTCAACTTGAAGCAATCAGAACGCAAAAGGCAAAAAATCTTTCCGGCGGTGAAGCGCAAAAAACCGCCTTGGCTCGTGCCCTCTCTTTTAGCCCTAAACTTCTTCTTCTTGACGAACCAACGGCCAGCATTGACCCGCAGAGTATCAAAATTATTGAATCGGCACTGCTTAAACGAAAAGTCGACCCGTCACTTAATACAATTATCATCACCCATAACCTCAGTCAGGCTTTTCGCATCTGCGACACACTGACATTTATCCACCAGGGAAATATTCTTTTCACCGGACTACCTGATGATTTAATGCACGATCCCAATCCCATTATTAAAGAATTTATTTCTTTTAATTAAAAAAACTTAAACAATTTCAATTTAGAAAATTTATCAGTTTCTTTTAAGTAAAAACATTGCCAAAAGCTTAGATTTCTGATATAAATATTAGGTAAGACAATTATGGAACAAACTGCATTTATTGCATATTAATCAGCATACACTTCTGGAGGATCCTATGAGATATGTACCAACATTTTGTCTCCGCGAAGGCATGGTACTGAGTAACAGCCTTTGGGGAAACAATGGTGAGTTGATTCTATCGCGAGATGTCACACTTACTGAAGATTATATTAAGCGCATTAAAAAACTGAATTACAATGGTATATATATTGAAGACGACTTATCAAAAGACCTTTATATCTCTAATATTATCGATGATCGGGTGCGCGCCCAATCGGTAAAATGCATCAAAGAAGTGTTCATCCGCTCAGAATTAAATGGTGATCTCCCTGAAGATCAACTCCAACAGGTTGAAGATCAGGTCACCTCAATTGTTGATGAAATTCTCAATAATCAGAATATGATGATTAATATGGTTGATCTCAAAGTTTTTGATGATTACACCTATTATCACTCTGTGAATGTTGCGGTACTGTCAATTGTACTTGGTGTATCTTTAGGCTTAAAGCGCCAGGAATTATGCGATCTGGGAATTGGTGCCATCCTTCATGATATTGGTAAGATTTTTGTGGGGCAGGAAATACTTTGTAAGCCCGGCTCTTTAACAAATCAGGAACTTCAGGAAATGAAAAAGCACAGTTCTACAGGCTATGATTATATTTCAAAGCGCTTTAAAATCAGTGAGGCTTCCAAAATCGGTATACTTCATCACCACGAAAAATACAGTGGCGGCGGTTATCCAAATAACCTCAGAGGCACCGATATTTCTCTATACGGACGGATTATTTCGATTGCCGATGTCTATGACGCCATGACCTCAGACCGTCCTTATCGAAAAGGAATTGTGCCTTCCGAAGTCATCGAATATTTGATGGGCTCAACCAACACTGTTTTCGACCCTGAACTGGTGGAGCTTTTTATTAAAAAAATCGCCCCCTATCCGATTGGCACCTATGTTCGCCTCAGCAATGGAAATATTGGCATGATTGTTAAAAATTATTCTAATTTTTGCATGCGACCAATGATTCGAATTTTTAAGCATGGGCACCAAAATGTAAAACCCTATGAAGTCAATTTAAGTGACAGTTCTACATTAAATGTTACAATCACAGAAGTGATTACCCCATCTTTCCAATAAAAAAAGATGCCAAGCGCATCTTTTTTTATTTGTCTGCTTTTTTCTGATCCCTTAAAAGTTTAGGGAAGGCACCTCCGGCCATCGCTCCAAAAGTTACTGGAATCACACCATTAACCGGGAAACAAATCATCAGGAGCAGAACAACAACAAGCGGTTTTTTTAGAATAAAACCGGTTAAAGAGGCCGTAACGATTGCAACTGTAAAAACTGGATCAACCGGTAAATAGGGTGCCAATGCATACCCAATGCAGACACCTGAAAAAATGGTTGGAAAAATTTTTCCGCCTCGCCAGCCAAATTCCTTACAAATTACACCCACTAGTAGTTTTAAAAAGCCAGTTAACAGCAAAACCAGTGAACCCATTGTCTGCCAAATCGCCATAATTTCTTTCATCTGATGTTCGCCGGCAAACATGGTGTAAGGTAAAAAAATACCAAAAGCTCCCAGTAACACGCCCCCTACAACAGCTTTTATAATAATCCTCTGCTCAAAGGGCTTGACTAGCCTTTGAATTCCTTTTTCTATTAAATTATCAAATAAGCCGGCTGTCACACCGACAAGTGTCAGCGGGATGGCAAACAACCATGTATGCAGTGTCAATTCAGAAATTTCCGGAAATTTTCCCCAGCCCATCTCTTTTCCGATCAATGAATTTAAAAGCACCAGGATACCCGTACCACAAAGAATCGCCAATAAATACAAAAATGTTCTCGTATTTTTGGGCAGTACAAGTTTTTCATTTTCATCTTCAATATCATTCATAAAACCGAATAGCGGTGATCCAAAAATAGCACCAACTGTTGCCGCAATACCAATCTGCGGAAGCAGCTCCGCTTCTTTTATCACCGCTTTTAAACGATCTGAAAACCAGAAGCAAAGACCCGCGATCAGGCCCGTCAAACCTGCCTCTGGACCCAGACTACCGCCAAAAAGCAAGGGCAGGAGAGCAGCAATCGCTACAACATGTAAATTATTATATGGTATTCTTTTTCCTGCTTTAACCTCCTGCAAAATTTCAGCCATTTCATAGGGATAGGGGCCATATTTTTTGCACCAAAGTCCAATCAGCAAGCCGCCAAATGCGCAGACAACAATCGGATAAAAAATAAAATCCACCTGCTCCGGTAAATATTTCCAGATAAATTCAATTCCCGCATTCATAACTGTCAGCACAAACCAGGTGATCCCCCCAATAAAAGCTCCCATAACTGCCACAGTTATCATCAGAAGCAGGTTTTGTTTTATTTCTTTCACACAGCACCTCCTCATTTCAATGTTTTCATTATAGCTCCCACAATGGTTGAGAGTCAACAATAATCCCCTACTTGACTTTTTCACAATCTAAAAACGAAGCCGAAAACCAGATCTGATAAAATAATCTGTTTCTCGCACTTCGTTTTTAACGTTTGTCGACGCTCCTTGAAACGTTACATCGCAGGTCGCAAACATGATAATTCGATTAATAAAATTGGAACAGTTCACCTGAAGAGTTTCAAATGGTCGCCGACTCACCACATCTATTCATAATAGATTTCATCGATTGCACAGCCCGCCGGAACAATGGGATAAACCCCTTCTTCATTGGAAATTTTAACCTGCACAAAAACCGGGCCTTCAATTTTTTTAATTTCCTGTAAAGTAACATCCAATTCATTTAAGTCTGTTACCAAAAATCCGGGTATACCGCTTGCCTGAGCCAGTTTAATATAATCAGTGCATTGAGCAATGTCCGTTTGGGCATAGCGTTTTTCACTAAACAGTTTTTGCCATTGTCTAACCATCCCTAAGGTTTGATTGTCGAAAACAAATATTTTAAGGGGTAGATTATATTTTTTGACGGTAATCAATTCCTGGCAATTCATTCTAAAGCTACCATCACCAGCAATCAATAACACATCACTATTGGGATTAGCTAACTGAACACCTATAGCCGCTCCCAATCCAAAACCCATCGTTCCCAGACCACCGGAGGTAACAAACTGACCCGGCCATTTGACATTCCAGTACTGACCCGTCCACATCTGATGCTGGCCGACTTCTGTTACCACAAAGCTGTCAGGATATGCCTGATTCATATGGTTTAAAATATTTTTTGGTCCATATATATCAGCCGCTGGTTGCGGTAATCGCCACTTATCTATCTGTTCAAGCCATTCAGGATAAGATTTTTCCTGAATCAATTTCGTCAGTAACGGCAGGACATCTTTAATATTCCCCTGAACCGGCAAATCAGTCTTGACATTTTTAGCAAACTCCGTCGGATCGATATCAATATGGATAATTTTTTTGTTTTGTACAAAGGCTTCGCAATTACCTGTTACACGGTCACTGAAACGCGCGCCAATGGCAATCAGCAAATCTGATTTAATGACTGCCATGTTTGTTTCCTGTGATCCATGCATACCAACCAGACCCATGGACAAATGATGATCTCGAGGTATCCCACCTAATCCCATTAACGAATTAGCTGTCGGAATACCTGATTTTTCTACGAAGGCTAACAGCTCACCATGAGTATTTGACCTGACCACTCCACCACCAGCATAGATAATTGGCCTTTCAGCTTGAGCAATCATTTCAGCAGCTTTCTCAATTGAAAGCTGAGAAATTTCCGGATAATTTATTTCGATATTTTGTAATGCCTGAGGGACATATTCCGCTTTGGTCAAAAATACATCTTTTGGCACATCGATTACAACTGGCCCCGGTCTACCCGACTGCGCCAGTTTAAAGGCTTCCCTAATCGTATCCGCTAAATCTTCAACCCGGGTAACCAGATAGTTATGTTTTGTTATCTGCATCGTTACACTGGTAATATCGATTTCCTGAAAAGAATCCTTTCCTAAAAGTGGTGTTGCGACCTGACCGGTAAAAACAACCAGCGGCACTGAATCCAGATAGGCATTGGCAATCCCGGTAATGGCATTGGTAGCACCTGGGCCGGAAGTTGTAATGGCAACCCCCACCGTATGACTGGTACGGGCATAGCCATCAGCTGCGTGAACCCCATTTTGCTCGTGACAGGGGCCAATTTCAGTAATATGATGATCCAACCGATAAAAAGCGTCAAAAAGTGGTATAACCGCTCCACCAGGGAAGGAAAAAACATGTTTAATTCCCTGTTCTTCCAGACATTTCACCACAATTTCCGATCCCAATAACAAATTCTTCGTTTCCATTTTTTCACTTCCCTTCCTCTTGTATACCAATAAAGCCAGAATCATCAATGATCTCTGGCTTCAAATTGAAGACAACTTACACTAGCCGCCTGAAACAGACAATTGCACTTGTCCGTTTCGGTGTGGGTCTAGTATGAAATCCAAAATCTATATTCCCATCGTTCTCGGGCTTTGTTTGATTTTTTAAGCTTTATTTTTCGAAAATAGCACCAGTTGAAGCAGATGTTACCAATTTACCATAACGCGCCAGATAGCCAGTTTTGATTTTTGGTTCTAATGGCACCCAGGATTCTTTTCGTTTAGCTAATTCTTCATCACTAACTTTTAAAGAAATTTTTCGCGCCAGAATATCAATAGCAATCAGATCGCCTTCCTCAACCAGAGCGATTGGTCCACCAGCAGCAGCTTCCGGTGATACATGACCGATAGATGCCCCACGGGTTGCTCCACTGAAACGACCATCAGTGATTAATGCCACGTCTTTATCCAGTCCCATGCCGGCAATGGCCGAGGTCGGGAAAAGCATTTCGCGCATGCCGGGGCCACCTTTAGGGCCTTCATAACGAATGACAATCACATCACCCTTATTAATTTTTCCGCCACGAATGGCTGCCGTTGCCTCTTCTTCACTGTTGAATACGCGAGCCGGTCCTTCATGGGAAAGCATTTCCGGAGCCACTGCTCCCTGTTTGACCACACATCCGTCTGGTGCCAGATTGCCAAAGAGAACTGCCAGGCCGCCTGTTTGACTATAAGGATTGTCGATTGGACGGATGACCTCAGGATTTTTATTAACCGCTGTTTCCAGATTCTCGGCAATGGTTTTTCCGGTTACCGTTATCAGAGATGTATCGATCAGATTTGCATCAGCCAGGGTTTTCATCAGTGCCTGAATGCCACCGGCATAATAAAGATCTTCAAGATGATGACCGCCTGCTGGTGCCAGTTTACACAGATGTGGCGTTCTGGCGGATATCTCATTAACTTCCTGTAAGTCGATGGTGACGCCAGCTTCGCTGGCAATAGCCGGTAAATGCAGGATGCTGTTAGTCGAGCAGCCCAGTGCCATATCACAGGCCAAAGCGTTGACGAAATTTGTTTGTGTCATAATATCTTTTGGTTTAATATCACGTTTGAACATTTCCATAACCTGAATCCCAGCTTTTTTTGCTAAACGAACGCGTTCAGCCAGAACTGCCGGGATGGTTCCATTACCAGGCAAACCAAGTCCCAGAACTTCAGTCAGACAATTCATAGAATTGGCAGTGAACATACCTGAACATGATCCGCAGCTGGGACAAACGGAATCTTCATATTCCTTTAACTGCTGCTCATCAATTTTGCCGGCATTAAAAGCGCCAACCGCTTCAAAAGCCGTATTCAAGTCGCTGTCTTTGGCTCCAACCGATCTTCCAGCCAGCATAGGACCACCACTGACAAAGACTGCCGGGATGTTTAAGCGTGCTGCCGCCATTAACATTCCGGGCACAATTTTATCGCAGTTAGGAACAAACACTAAAGCATCAAGAGAATGGGCTGTCGCCATAATCTCGATCGAATCCGCAATCAGTTCCCGCGATGCCAGTGAATACTTCATGCCGCTATGACCCATGGCAATCCCGTCACAAACTCCAATAGCCGGGAACTCAATTGGCGTTCCGCCAGCCATTCTGACCCCTTCTTTGACCGCTTTGGTGATGGTATTGAGGTGAATATGTCCCGGAATAATTTCATTAAATGCATTGACTACACCAACCAGTGGCTGTTCCAGTTCTTCATCGATATAACCCATTGCTTTGAACAAAGACCGTTGCGGCGTTGTTTCAACACCTTTCTTGACCTGATCACTTTTCATGATAATTCCTTTCTGATTATAAATTCTACTGATCTTATAAGTTTTCTATAATTTTCTGACCCATTTCAACCGTATTAACCATTGTCATACCTTCTGAATAGATATCGCCGGTTCGATAGCCCTGGGCCAGAGTCTTTTTAACCGCAGCTTCAATGGCATCCGCTTCATCATTTAAATCCAGTGAGTAACGCAGCATCATGGCCACTGAAACGATGGTGGCAATGGGGTTTGCTTTATTCTGATTGGCAATATCCGGAGCTGAGCCATGGATTGGTTCGTACATGCCAAACTTGCCATCTGACATAGAAGCTGATGGCAGCATACCGATTGATCCGGTTAACATACTGGCTTCATCAGATAGAATATCCCCAAACAGGTTACCCGTTACGATCACATCAAACTGTTTTGGATTAATAACCAGCTGCATGGCCGCATTATCAACATATAAATGGTTTAATGTTACTTCCGGGAAATCTTTGGCTACTTCTTCTACGATGGATCTCCAGAAACGAGAAACTTCCAGGACATTTGCTTTATCAACATTAGTTACTTTTTTACCACGTTTCATAGCTATTGTAAAAGCAGTTCGGGCAATTCTTTCAACTTCCGGACGGGAGTATTTCATAATATCCCAGGCTGCATTTTCGCCGTCCCGACCTTTTTCGCCAAAATAGATACCACCTGTCAGTTCTCGTACGACCATGATATCCAGGCCATCGCCAATTATTTCTGCTTTTAAAGGACAAGAATCCATTAATTCTTCATACAGAATGGCTGGTCTCAGATTGGCATAAAGGCCCAGGCTTTTTCGCAATGCCAGTAGACCCGCTTCCGGTCGTTTATCACCAGGCACATTATCCCACTTAGGACCGCCCAAAGCGCCTAAGAGCACGGCATCACTGTTTTTACAAATATCAATGGTTTCCTGCGGCAGTGGCGTATCGCAAGCGTCAATCGCTGCACCGCCAGCTAATACTTCGGTATAATCAAAGGTATGATCAAACTTATCTGCCACAGCATCCAAAACTTTCACACTGGCTGCCACAATTTCCGGTCCGATTCCATCTCCGGGAATCACTGCTATTTTATAATTCATTCACTTTTCTCCTGCAATTTTTTTATATTCGCTAAATCTTTAATTCGGCATTTCTAATATGAAAACCATGACTTATTAGTCATATTTAAGACAAAGCTAATTTTGAATCCCTGAACACCGACAATTGGCTTTTCAGCTGTCTGCCTCGGGGCGAACAGTTGCTGGAAAACGCTTTTAATAATAGTTTCAAATTGAGCAACTGTACGAATCCGCGCGCAGACTGCGAAATCCAATTGGTCGGTGCGGGGGTTATTTCACGCCACAATTTAATCAGTTATTTCACTTTTTTTCTTCATCACAAAGAAGCTTATACTCAATTGAATCCGTCAGGGCGATCAGACTGGCTTCGATCACGTCTGTGGAAACCCCCACGCTGGTCCAGATATCTTGGCCATCAGAGCTTTCAATCAGTACCCGAACTTTAGCTGCTGTGGCCGATTTTGAATCAATCACACGGACTTTAAAGTCTGTCAGCCGGACATTTTTGATGGTCGGATAAAAGACTTCCAGGGCTTTTCTCAGCGCCTTATCGAGGGCATTAACCGGTCCATCGCCTTCCGCCGCATTAATCTCTGACTGACCATCCACATTAATTTTAACCACTGCTGATGAGGACAGACTTTCATCCGAGTGGGGCTTTTCGCCGATGGTTTTGAAATCTTCCAGGGTAAAGAAGGGTTTATGTTTACCCAGTTCTTTTCTGATCAGCAGTTTTACGCTGCTTTCCGCCCCTTCAAACTGATAGCCCTGATATTCCAGCTCTTTGATGCGATCCATTACCTGGGTCGTTTCTTCAGATTTTTTGGTCAGGGTCGGGTCGACTTCATTAATCAGCTGAATAATGGTCGAGCGGCCAGAAACCTCAGACATCAGAATTCGCCGTTCATTCCCCACCGATTCCGGTGGCACATGTTCAAAGGAAGCCGGATTTTTCATGACTGCATCAATGTGCATGCCGCCCTTATGGGCAAAGGATGATTTTCCAACGAAGGGCATCTGGTTGCTTAAAGTAAAGTTAGAGATCTCCGCAATTCTAATAGCGGACGATGTTAACTTTTGCATTTCAGCTTCCGACAAACACTCATAGCCCATTTTTAGCTGTAAATTAGGAATAATCGTCGATAGATTGGCATTACCGGAACGCTCACCATATCCCAAAAATGTTCCCTGCACTTGTCGCACGCCTGCTTCAACCGCCATCAGCGAGTTGGCAACCGCCAGACCACTGTCATTATGACAATGAATACCCAGGGGAATGGACAGCTTACTCTTAACATCCGTCACAATTTTAAAAATTTCTGACGGCAGAGTTCCACCATTGGTATCGCAGAGAGCCAGATAATCAGCGCCGCCTTCCTGAGCGGCCAGCAGGGCATCAATGGCATAAGCGGGATCAGCTTTATAGCCATCAAAAAAATGCTCAGCATCGAAGGTGACATCTTTGCCATGGGCTTTTAAATAAGCCATGGTATCCTGAATCATTTTTAGATTTTCATCTAAAGTAGTTTTGATAATATCCGTGATGTGAAAGGTCCAGCTTTTTCCAAAAATCGCCACTGCCGGCGTTTGTGTATCAAGAATTGCTGCTAGATTAGCATCGTCCTCAACATGAATACCACCCCGCCGGGTACTGCCGAAAGCGACTAGTTTTGCATGCTTGAGTTTGGCATTTTTTATCCGATTAAAAAATTCGATATCTTTGGGATTGGAACCGGGATTTCCGGCTTCAATATAGTCAACACCCATACGATCAAGCGTTTCCATTACCCGGATCTTATCCTCAACTGAAAATGAAATACCTTCCGCCTGCGCGCCATCCCGTAACGTTGAATCAAATACAAGTATCTTTTCACCCATAAGCCTGCCTCCTTTACACTTTTTCCGCATGTACCTGCGTTTCATTAATATAGATCATCTGATTGACTGCATCAATATAGGCTTTTAAACTGGCATCGATAATATCGGTACTTAAACCGCGGCCATGATAAACCTGATTGCCATCAGAAATTTTAACCTGCGCTTCGCCCTGAGCATCGGTACCGTCTGTTACCGCTTCCACGCCATAATCGATCAGGGTCAGGTTTGAGCCCACCAGTTCACTGATGGCTTTAAAGCCGGCGCTGATGGGACCATCACCTAAAGACACCCCTTCAATCAGGTCACCATTTTTTCTAAGCTGCACGGTTGCTGCTGTGGAAATCGTATTACCGGTGCTGATCACAAATCGCTCTAAGCTATAGACTTCAGGAATTGCCAGCTGTTTCTGTTCAACCAGAGCCAGAATATCCTTATCGGTAATATCCTTTTTCTTGTCGGCCAAAACCTTAAACTGTTCAAACAAGTCAAGAATTTCTTCATCTTTAAAGCTATAACCCAAGGATGACAGTTTGTCCACGAAAGCGTGTTTGCCAGAGTGTTTGCCCAGAACCATCTTGTTTTCTTTCAAGCCGATGGATTCGGGTGTCATAATTTCATAGGTCTGCTTGTTGGCCAGGACGCCATGCTGATGAATGCCTGATTCGTGGGCAAAAGCGTTCTCGCCGACAATGGCTTTATTAGGCTGAACTTTGACCCCCGTCAACTTGGTTAACAAGCGGCTGGAACGATAAATCTGAGTCGTATCAATATTGGTATCTGCCTGATAAATATCATTTCTGGTTTTTAAAGCCATGACGATTTCTTCCAGAGCCGCATTCCCGGCTCGTTCACCAATGCCATTGATGGTACACTCCACCTGACCGGCGCCAGCCTGAATGGCCGCCAATGAATTGGCTACCGCCAAGCCCAAATCATCGTGTACATGGGCTGAAATAACAGCTTTATCAATATTAGGAACATTATTTCTGATTCCTTGGATAAATCTAAAATATTCATCCGGGGTAGCATAGCCCACAGTATCAGGGACGTTTACCACACAAACCCCTTGATCAATGACCGCTTCCAGCACCTGATATAAGAATTCCGGTCTTGTTCGCGAAGCATCTTCTGCTGAGAATTCCACTTCGCCGCAAAGATTTCTGGCATATTTAGCCATGGCAATGGCTTTTTCAAGCACCGCATCCGGCTTCATTTTTAACTTGTACTCCATATGCAAATCAGAAGTGGCTATGAAAAAATGAATTCTTGGATTAACTGCCGTTTTAATCGCCTCATAAGCTGTAGAAATATCTTTTTCAGTGCTTCTAGCCAGACTGGCAACGGTTGCGTTTTTAATTTCATTAGCGACTAACTGAACTGACTCAAAATCACCCGGAGAAGCAATGGCAAATCCGGCTTCGATGACGTCGATCTTTAGCCTTTCGAGCTGTTTGGCCATCTCCAATTTTTCTTTTAAATTCATGCTGCATCCTGGTGACTGTTCACCATCCCGAAGGGTGGTATCAAATATTTTTACGATTCTGCTCATTTTATCTCCTCCTGTGATTTTATTTATCCGCTTGAAAACCTGGCTGGACATTTTTCAATTTATTAAGGCTGCTTGCTTATTTTGCTTCAACCGGCCATTTATAAATCAAATAAGATTTCGATTTTGCCACTTCTGTTCGGCGAATAGTGGGTTCGATCTCTAAATTGTTTTTTGTATTAACAATAGATGGTTACAAAAAAGAGCAGAGGCCATCTGCTCTTTAAACTGGTTAATTATTTCTTGATCCAGGACATCATAGTTCGTAGCTCAGCGCCAACTTTTTCAACCTGTGATTCTTTTTCCATGCGTCTGGTTGCATTAAAGTATGGACGGTTAGCCTGGTTTTCAAGAATCCAGTTACGGGCGAATGTACCATCCTGAATATCAGAAAGAACACCCTTCATTGCTTTTTTAGTTTCATCAGTGATGATTTTGCTGCCAGTGATGTAATCACCATATTCAGCCGTATCAGAAATTGAATATCGCATATAGCTTAAGCCCCCCTGAACAACCAGGTCGATAATCAGTTTCATTTCGTGCACACATTCAAAATAGGCACTTTCTGGCTGATATCCAGCTTCTACCAGGGTTTCAAATCCGGCTTTCATCAGGGCTGTCACCCCGCCGCAAAGCACTGCCTGTTCGCCGAACAAGTCTGTTTCTGTTTCTTCTTTAAAGGTTGTTTCAAGAATACCAGCACGTCCGCCGCCGATTCCTGATGCGTAAGCCAGACCCATATCATGGGTATTGCCTGATGGATCCTGGTAAACAGCGATCAGACAAGGAACACCTTTGCCTTCCTGGTACTGACTTCTTACAGTATGGCCAGGACCTTTTGGTGCGATCATAAATACATTGACATCAGCGGGAGGTTGAATCTGACCATAGTGGATATTAAATCCATGGGCAAATGCCAGATAGTTGCCTGCTGAAAGATTTGGTAAAATGCTTTCCTTGTAAATTTTTGGCTGTACTTCATCGGGTAGAAGAATCATAATCACATCAGCTGCTTTTGATGCATCGGCTGCAGTCATAACTTTCAGACCAGCTTCTTCAGCTTTTGGCCAGGATTTACTGCCTTCATAAAGTCCGACAATAACATTTGCACCAGATTCTTTTAAGTTTAGAGCATGAGCATGTCCCTGACTGCCATAACCAATAATTGCTACAGTTTTACCTTCAAGTAAGCTCTGATTGCAATCTGCATCATAAAATAATTTTCCCATTCGTTAATTTCCTCCTTGAAATCTAAAGCTTAATTTATATAAAATGATCGCCGGTCTCAACCGGGTCGATTTTTATATGCCTGTTTTGGGGATTTTCTGGTTCGTAGATACAAAAAAACCGCCTCTGAAAAAACAGAGGCGGATAAATCCACGGTACCACTCTTATGCAAAATAACCTCACAGTTATTCTCTCTTCAGGTCAAGATAATCCTTAACCATAGTCGTTTAACGTTGACACCCAATGGGTACGGCTTTCCCTACTCACATCAAAGATCCTTTCAGGTCAGCAGCTCGCAAGTGAGTATTACATACCATTGTTTATTGGATTCACACCATACTCCAACTCTCTGAAAATCAATTGACGGTATCTTTCTCTTGGTCATCGCTGTTCAATTCTTTTATTTGAGTCATTATATCGATTTATAAGGTCTTTGTCAATGCCTTATTTTTTTGATATCGGTTTCCAAAATGATTTGTTTTGGCCGGCTTCAAGCTGCTACGATTTAACGTCGTTTTTTAAAAAAAGATTGCATCAAGGCCTTGCATTCTTCTTCGAGGATGCCCCCGTAAATTTGCATTGATGGATAATAATCAGGATGCTTTTCGATTTTAAAAGCCGATTCAATGCCCCCGGTCTGCCATTCATTGACACCAAAAACCAGAAAAGGTATCCGAGCCTGTAAAATTGCCGTCGTGCACATGAGACAAGGTTCGGCCGTAACAAACAGCTTACCCCGCTCGAGTCGCCAGTTCCCGAGTTTTTGTGAGGCTTCCCGAATCACCAGCATTTCCGCATGCGCGGTCGGATCATTTAGGCTTTCTTTTAAATTATGCGCAGCCGCGAGAACTTTCTCTTCCCAAACGAAAACTGCCCCAATCGGCACCTCACCTCTATCATAGCCTATTTGACCCATTTTAACCGCCTGTTTCATATAGGTCTGTAAAACAGTTGTTGTTCCACCTTTATTGATCATTCACTAACCCATCCGTCTTTTAATGGTAGACATAGCTTGGTAATTATCCTGCCCCATTGATCAGCACCAATTGGCTGTAATGATACCGACTGTTCTTTAAATCCACACTTTTAAGTATTTTATGAAATCATCGCCAGCACGCTCACCCCCTGTTGGATCGCGTATTGATACTTCTGATAAAGCTCAATCTCGTCGATTGCCAAAGCCTGGCTTAAATTCTCAACCTCCGGCCAATCTCCTTTTTCGTATGCTATCATCAGGTGCAAGGTTGGATAAAGGGCGCCATCCTGCTCAATCAGCGCTGACTTTATCACATCAGGTATGACCATGTCAGTCAGGGCTTCCTCAATACTTTGATCAAGAATCCCATCAAGACAGGAAAACAAGCCCATCAGATAGGCGTGATGCTGACAGGATTTGGGCATTTGCATCAAATCCGATAATTCCTGGGCAAAATGACTTCTGAAAATGGACAATTTCATCAGCTCCAGGGGTTTATCCTTGGCCAGATCCTGAAGCATCAGGGTTGTCAGCCACCGTTCAATTTCGTCAAGGCCCATATAGGCCAAAGCCGTTTTAATAGATTTTAACTGATTCTTGCCGGAACGGGCGCTGACCATTCGCATGATTCTATAACTAAGCAGGACATCCATCTGAATTTGTTCCGCCAGCTTTTCATATGAGGGGTCATCCTGGTGTAATTCTGATATCAATCGAAAATACTGCAGTTTAGTCGGTGACTTACTGCAAGATTGCCCCGCAATCAGAGGTTTACTGAAAAAATACCCCTGAAACAATTGAAAACCAAGAGTCTTTGCTTGTAAATATTCCTGTTGTGTTTCAACTTTTTCTGCTAACAGCGTTTTACCAAGTTTTTTCGCTTCGAATATTTCCTGGTGAATCGTATTTAGCGGGGTCGCCATCAGGTCAAATTTAATGATGTCTGCGTAAGGCACCAGTGGGTAGCTATTAAAATCCGCATCAAAATCATCAAGGGCAATCCGATAACCTTTTTCCTTAACAGCTTTAATGCGCGCGATGAGAGCCTGGTCCACGACGACACTTTCAAGTATTTCCACCACCATATGACCAGGATCGATGAGTTCCAGGGCATCTGAATGAATAAACTCCTGATCAAAATTAATAAAGGCCTGCTTGTTTTCGACAAGCTGTGAGACACCGGCTTCATACAAACCCAATAAAACCGAAGCACTGGCGGCTTGGGCACTTTGCCCATCAAATCCGGTGGACTTTTGGCCCTGTCTGAACAATAACTCATACCCAAAAACATTCAAGCCCTCATCAAAAATTGGCTGTCTGGCGATAAACATATAAATTCCTCCATTAAGCGACTGTCATTACATTTTGCGTCATTATATTTTCGCATAGGATTATTCTAACACCCGATCAGGAATTGTTCAAGTTTAAGTAACAGTAAATTTACGACTTTTTAACTTGTATATAATTTTATAATGAATAAGAAATTTTGGCCTCGGACTGAATATTTGACTAAATAAATTTAAGAGAAATACTATTTGACCGGCAGACCACTGCCAGCTTGTCCAGTCAAGCAAAAAATCTCCCCTGTCAGCAGATGATCTGCCGCCGGGGAGATTATTATTTAGTTCATATTATTAGTTTTACAATAAAGCCGGTTTTTGCGTTATTTTCAATAAAACTTTACATACCGCCACCGTCAGAATACCTGCAACAATCGCTTCCGGCACACCATTAATGGCAATAACTGACAGGATCACCGTGTACAGACCTGAAAAATCAGTCTCTTTAACCGACGCATAGCTTTCGCCAAAGAAGAGATAAATCATATTCATAACCAACAAGGTGTTGGTTAATGATCCCGCGACACCCGCAACTCCTAGCGCCAAGCCATCGTTATCTTTGAATTTTTTCATTCCCTTATAAACATAATGGGGTACGATGCCCACCAGGATTCGCGGAACAAAACAGATAATCAGACTTAAAAAATTTCCGGAATAAGTTCCCAGTGAATAAAAGGGAGTAAATACAAATGATGTAACCGTCGGATTAAAAGTGCTTTTGATAAAACTGGTCAGTCCAAAAGCAAAACCCAGAACCCCGCCATATACCGGTCCCATTAGAATACTGCCGATAATTACCGGCACATGTATGGTGGTCGCACTGGTGAAGCCAAGGGGGATGTAACCCAAAAACGGTGTTACTGCCATCAACACAATAATCGCCACAAAAAAGGACAGCTTGACCAGATCACTGGTCTTTGAATTTCTCATTTTCTTACCTCCTGCTATCGTTCCAATCAAGTCGGATACAATGCATTATTATTATAACATCATTTTATAAAATTTCAAGGTAAAGATCTATTTACCCTGCCACATCCCTTTGCTATAATAGATTAAAACCGACTAATCGAGGGAAAATATGAAATCATTACTAAAAGATAAAACAGTTGTTCTCGGCATCACCGGCTCTATCGCCGCATATAAAATGGCCAACGTCGCCAGTCAGCTTGTGAAAATGGGCTGTAACGTGCAAGTCATTATGACCAAAAACGCCCAGGAATTTATTTCGCCGCTGGTCTTTGAAACACTGACTGGACAGAAATGCATTGTTGATACTTTCGACCGACATGTCAGCTATGATGTGGCCCATATCTCACTGGCCAAGCGCGCTGACCTCTTTATGGTGGCTCCGGCTTCAGCCAATGTGATTGGTAAAATCGCCGGTGGCATTGCTGATGATATGCTGACCACGACTATTATGGCCTGTCGCTGTCCCAAGCTGATAGCCCCCGCCATGAATACCGCCATGTTCGAAAACCCTTTTGTCCAGGAGAATCTAAAAAAACTGATCACCCATCACTACAAAGTCATCAGTCCGGCAAGCGGTATTCTGGCCTGCAAAGATGTAGGCGCCGGTAAGCTGCCGGAAGAATCCCTTCTGGTCGAACATATCATCCGCGAGATTGCTTATCCCAAAGACCTGGCCGGCCAAAATGTTCTGGTGACTGCTGGCCCAACCTGTGAAGCCATCGATCCAGTGCGCTATATCAGCAATCATTCCAGCGGCAAAATGGGCTACGCCATCGCCAGAGCCGCCATGTTAAGAGGGGCTGATGTAACCCTGATTTCCGGTAAAACCGCCCTCGCACCGCCGCCTTTTGTGCAGCTTATCTCTGTCTTTTCCGCCAGCGAAATGCTTCATGCTGTCATGGAGCATTTTGAAAAAACCGATATCACCATCAAAGCCGCTGCTGTAGCGGACTTTAAACCAGCCGAGTATGCTGACCATAAAATCAAAAAGAATGAAGCCCAAGCTGAAATCACCCTAGTTCCAACCATCGATATTTTAAAAACGCTGGGCCAGAAAAAACGTCATGATCAGTTTCTCTGTGGCTTCTCCATGGAAACTCGCGATATGATTGAAAACACCATGACAAAACTTCGTAAAAAAAATGTCAACATGATGATCGCCAATAATCTTAAAGAGAGCGGTGCCGGTTTTAATACCTCAACCAATCGCGTCACCATCATCACTGCTGACCACACCAAAGAATTGCCGCTGATGTCCAAGGGGGATGTCGCCCACAAAATTCTTGACGCAATTCTTAACGCAAGACAATGACACTATCGGAAATCGGCCATATCGCAATGGAAATGGGCACCCTCCTATTATCAAGCGGTGCTGAAACCTATCGGGTTGAAGAATCAATTTCTCGTGTCTGTCTGTCACTGGGTGTTAAGGAAGCCGAGATTTTTGTCATCCCGTCAACGATTATTATTTATCTTCGCAAAAGCGGCGATGAAGCCATCACCCGCACCCGCCGCATTCATCACCGCGCCATTGACCTGACCACGGTTGACCAAATCAACGATTTATCAAGACGATTAGGCCGGGAAAAACTCAGCTATTTGGAAATTATCAAAGAAATCGAAACGATTCGGGCCATTCCCGAATACCCACTTTTTCTGCAGATTTTTTCGACTGGCTTTGCGGCCTTTATGTTTGCTCTTTTCTTCAATGCCACCATTAAAAATAGTCTCTTTGCCTTTATGATCGGCATTATGATTGATCTGCAAATCCGCTATATGGCAAAATTCGAGACCAACCGCTTTTTTATGACCGTTATTGCCGGAATGCTGATCTCAACCGTTGCGGTGGTCGTCACTTTGCTGGGCTTTACCGACAGCTTTAACACCATTATTATCGGTTCAATTATGCCGCTGGTACCGGGACTAGCCATCACTCAGTCGCTGCGGGATGTTATTGCCGGCGATTACCTGGCTGGTATTACTAAAGGTCTTGAGGCCTGTTTAATCGCTGCTGCCATTGCGATTGGAATTGCGATTCCAATCAGCTTTTTTCATTCAATATTGGGGGTGATCATTTGAATTTCATAACTTGTCTTTACGCCTTTGGCGGCTCACTGGCTTTTGCAATTCTCATGAACATCCCTAAAAACAAACTTGTTCTGGCCGCATTTGGCGGTTTTATTGCCCAGTTCACTTTTATCCTGGGACATCTTTATTTTGACTCGACCGTTATCAGCTGTTTTCTGGCTACCCTGTCGCTAGCCTTTTATTCCGAGGTTATGGCCAGACAAACAGCTTCACCCGCAACGATTTATCTGGTTGTTTCCCTGATTCCACTGGTTCCGGGATCTAGTATTTATTACACAATGCTCTATTTTGTACAAGGTGATACTCAGACTGGCATTGAGACAGGTCTTTACACCCTGGCTATTGCTGGCGCATTATCGATGGGGATCATTATTGTCTCCTCAACTTCAAAACTGATTCATCGTATTAATCAAAAAAGAAATACTTCACAAGTTAAATAAAGGCTTTAGTAAAACGGAATTTTCTGTTTTACTAAAGCCTCATTTTATATTTCCGGTACAATCACAACAATACACTTGGCATACTTAACAACATAAGTCGAAACCGATCCAATCATTTGCAGAAATCCATGGCGCGTTGATTTCGTCATGATAATAATATCTGTATAATGTTCTTCAGCATAATTCAGAATTTCTTCCCCCGGTTTCCCGGTCAAGAGATCACAATTGACCTCAAACCCTTCAAGTCCTTTGGCCGCTTCTAAAAGAACGGGCATGACTTCCGCTCGCGCTGATTCATACTTTTCTTCTGAAAGAATTTCATCCATATCTTCACTAACCATAATCAGATCAATCGTGACCATATTCGGTTGATAAAGACTCTTAACCAGTTCAATTGATTTGAGACTTCTTTCACTGCCATCAATAGGCAGCAATAATCGTTTAATCTTCATGCTGTAAGCAACTCCTTATATTTCTTAATCTATAACACCATCATACATTTTCTGTGCATTACTGAAATTGGCACTTTGTCAAATGGTAATATTTTCAAAACTTTTAGTTGATAAGATTATAATTCTTTTCAAACATCTATATTAAATTTAGTTTCGATCTCTTTATCCAAAATTTAAAGAATCCTGCAAATTGATAGACTAAGCGTTTAATTTAAAAATCCATCAATAATTTTCGCTTCTGCCTCAGCTTCTGAAAGTCCCAGAGTCATCAGTTTGATCATCTGATCACCGGCAATTTTTCCGATCGCCGCTTCATGAATAAGCGTCGCGTCAAGATGATTGGCCGTTATTTCCGGTATTGCTTTGACGACACCATGATCCATAATAATGGCGTCACATTCGGAATGTCCTGTACACTTGGTATTGCCATTGATTTTTGAAATAAACGTCTGTCGGGACTGTTCTCGAGCCACCGATCGAGAAATCAGATTAACACTGGAGTCCACCCCATCCATATCCACTTCGAAGCTGGATTCTGCAAACTGATCGCCGTGAGTCATCAGTTTTTCTTTAATGACTAATTTAGCATCATCTTTTAATTTTGCTCTAGTGATACGTCTGGTGGAATCAACTCCCTTAATCTGGGTGGTTTCCATTTCCATATAAGACCCTTCTTCTTGAAGAATTTCTGAAACTGGATCAATTACCCGTTTACCGGTTCCGTCCCCTTCGCCGATGTGTTTTTCAACATAACGCACTTTCGAATTTTTACCCAGAAAAAAACGGTGGATGCCATTATGTTCAGAACCATCACAGGAATCGCCGGTTCCCACACCACATCCGGCAATAATTGTGACATCGGCACTTTCGCCAATATAAAAATCATTATAGACCAGATCACTGACCCCACCGCAGGTAACCAGAGCCGGAATAAAAACATTCTCTGATTTAGTATTGGGTTTAACGATAATATCAATTCCTGAGTTATCTTTTTTGCTGACAATCTCAATATTTTCGCTGGATTGTTTAGCCAGACTCTTACTATTTTCTCGAATACTGTAGGCGCCTTTAGGCATTTCATCCAGGCCGGTTACTTCTTTTAATAATTTTTTTGCAATATCATTCATATTAGGCCTCCAGAACATCTTGACAATTCAGACAGTTTTTAGGATCTTCACAATGCAAGAGTTCAGGTAAAACCGCTTCTTTTGCACCTCTTCTGACAATCGCGCCATCAACCATGGCAATGATCTCATCAGCCACATCAAGAATGCGCTCCTGGTGAGAAATAATAACAATCGACTTTTCCTGATCCTGATGCATACGCATAAAGACATCAATCAAGTGATTAAAACTCCATAAGTCAATTCCGGCTTCAGGCTCATCAAAAATTGAAAAGTTTGTATCCCGAGCGATAATTGTCGCAATTTCAATTCGTTTGATTTCCCCCCCGGAAAGTCCATCATTTAATTCCCGGAAAATATAATCCTTAGCACATAGGCCTACTTCCGATAAAAACTGACTGGCTTCATGGGTGTCAATTTTTCGATTGGCAGCGATCGATATTAAATCAAACACGGTAATCCCTTTAAAACGGACGGGCTGTTGAAAACCGAAACTGATCCCCTTATTAGCCCGTTCAGTAATATTAAGATCAGTAATATCTTCGCCGTTAAAGGTAATCTTCCCTTTTGTCGGTTTCAGTACTCCAGAAATAATTCTGGCTAATGTGGATTTGCCGCCGCCATTAGGTCCGGTTATGGCAATAAACTTTCCTTTTTCAATGGTTAAATTGACATTCTTAAGAATCTCTTTTTCATTTTCCACTTCAAAAGAGATATTCTCCAGTTTTAGCATAGTTTCGTCCTCACTTTTTGTGTATTAATTTTATTATATCAAAACGACATAAGCTCAATTCCATACAAAACATATTTTTTAGCTTCCAAGTAAATATTTTACCACGAATTCTTATATTTAGAAGTCTTTTAATAAGTAAATTTTGTATTTCTAAAAATTTTATTACGATATCAGAAATTTTTTTCAACTTTATAAAGGCCATTCGACTCTGCACAAAAACGATCAGATTAAAATCATGCATGCTAAAAAACAATCGCTGAAACTATATAACAATAGTACTCAGCGATTATTTGTTGGCTTAGTCTTTCAATCAATCCTGTGAGGCTCAGAATGATTCTCTGTTTGCCGGAATTAAAAGAACTGAAACATTGGCATGGCGGGCAATATTATGGCTCACACTGCCTAAAAAGACTTGTTCCAGAAAACCTCTTCCCTGGCTCCCCATAACGACTAGTGATACACCCTTTTGATCAATTGTTTTTAAGATTTCACCCGTTGGAGAACCCAGGGGCAGTTCAATGGATATGTCAATATCACCCAAGGCTAATAATTCTTCTTTTAGCTCCTCAAGTCTTTCCTGATCAATTCTTTTAAAATTTTCAGCCTGATCCAAGAGATAAGGATTAATCACATCTTTATCCAGTACATGCATCAAGGTGATCTTTTTAACTCCGCATCGAATTATTTCTTTTACATATGCATAAGCAGCTCGGGCATTGTCCGAAAAATCAGTGGCATAGAGTACATGATCTAAAAGTTTAGGAGTCTCGTCTTTTTCCTCACCTGATGTGCGAATCAACAGCAAAGGTCTGATCGCATGATACATCAGTTCATAGGCAACACCACCAAACAAGGATTCCCCCAAAATCGTATGCTTAGCCGCTCCTGAGACAATCAGATTGATTTTTTCATCAATTGTGATTCGATTAATCTCTTTTTTTGAGTTTCCCGCTAATACTTTTGTCTCGACCTGAAATCCCTGATCGACTAAAATATTTTTTTGCTTTTCCAGATTTTCTGCTGTGATTTTTTGCATATATGATGCAACATCAATATTCAGGTCAGCACGATTGACACATTGCAGCAGCAGACATTCTTCAGTTCCCAAAACTTTTAAATTCTCAACCTTATCGAAGATCTCGAAAGAGTCCATTGTCATTTCCGAAGCGATCATCATTCGTTTAAACATTACTTTGCCTCCTCTATTCACATTAGTCAAAATTGCGATAGTTTTATTATTACTATACCCCATAATCAAAGCTTGCAACATATAACGAAAGCAACTTTTCAAATTTATTTCATAATTGGCGATAAAACGCCATTGCAATTTATATCATTACTTTCTATAATGATAGTATTAGCAAATAATTGAAAACGTTTTTTAATCTTTTCAAAGTGAGAGGAGAAATAACACATGAAATTAATTATTATCGGCGCTGTCGCAGGCGGTACCTCTGCCGCTGCTAAAGCCAGCAGAAATAATCCGGATGCTGAAATCATCATCTATGAAAAAGACCAGGATATCTCCTATTCGGGATGCGGACTTCCTTATTATATTGGCGGCCGTATCAAAACCCTGATGGATGTGGCTCCCCGCCGGCCTGATTTTTTTAAATCCAAATACAATGTGGATATTAAGATCTGCCACGAAGTTTTAGATTTATGCTTAGCTGATAAATCAGTAGAGGTGAAAAATCTTGAAACCGGTGAAATTTTTATTGATCATTATGATAAACTGATTATTGCGACTGGCGCTAAAGCCTTTTCCCCGCCTATTAAAGGACTTGATCAAAAACATGTTTTTTCGCTGCGAAATGTCCAGGATGCCATCCGTATTAAAAACTTTATTGATCAGACCAAACCCAAGACTGCGGTTATTATCGGTTCCGGCTTTGTCGGCTTTGAAGTATTGGAAAATCTGACTGAGCTGGGAATTCCAACAACGATGGTCGAACGCGCCGGAAAACTGACTCCTAACCTTGACCCGGATATGTCTGAGTATCTTGAAAAAAAACTGGATCAAAGAGATCTCTGCGTTTTGAAAAATGCCAATGTCGTGGAAATACTAAGTGATGGTGTCCTGCTCGAAAGCGGTCAGAAGATTTCTGGCGATCTTGTTCTGGTAGCGACTGGTGTTAAGCCGGAAGTTGAACTGGCAAAAAAAGCGGGCATCTTATTAGGCTCAACTGGAGCTATTAAGGTCGATGAACGGATGATGACTATCGATACCAATGTTTATGCCTGTGGTGACTGCATCGAAACCTGGTCTGTTCTCAATAAAAAACCGCATTATCGTCCCTTAGGCTCAACAGCCAATAAAACCGGACGTATCTGCGGGGATAATATTACCGGCGGGAATGTCTTCTACCCCGGCAACCTGGGTACCGGCATTTTCAAATTTATGGATTTGACCATCGCCAGCACCGGATTATCTGAAAGCGAAGCTAGAAATCAGGGTTATGATATCATCGTCGTTCACGATCGAAAACCTGATCGTCCGGCCTCCAGCGGCGGCCAGGAAATGATGATTAAAACCATTGCCGACCGCAAAACTCAAACTATTTTAGGCGTCCAGATTGTGGGACACCAGGGCGTTGATAAACGACTGGATGTCTTTGTCACACTGATAACCTATCGCGCCAAAGTGGATGAGATTTTCCACCTGGATCTAGCCTATTCACCACCTTACTCAACGGCCAAGGATCCGGTTCATTTTACCGGCATGATTCTTGACAATCAACTCAATCATTAGTCTTCATAGCCCTGGGGATGGCTTTTATGCCATTCCCAGGCTGTTTTTATGATTGTTTCAATATCTGAGTAAAGTGGCTGCCAACCAAGTTCAGTCTTTGCCTTGTTTGACTCAGCGATTAAAATTGCCGGATCGCCTGCACGGCGAGGGCCCTCTTCTACAGCAAATTCTAATTGTGTCAATTCTTGACTTTTCTCAATGATTTCCCTGACCGAAAAACCATGTCCCTGACCCAGGTTAAAAATGTTACTTTTCTTGCCGCTAAAGAGGCTTTCCATACCAAGAATATGCGCTGACGCTATATCTAATACGTGGATATAATCTCTAATACAGCTGCCATCATCAGTTTCATAATCTGTTCCAAATATCGAAATTTTCTCCCGCTGTCCCAAGGCTGTTTTTAAAACTAATGGGATTAGATGCGTTTCCGGAGTATGGTCTTCGCCAATTTCACTGGAACTACTGGCTCCTGCCGCATTAAAATAGCGAAAAACCATATATTTAAGACCATAGGCTCCTTCAAACCAGGGAAGCATATTTTCGACCGCCAGCTTAGTCGCACCATAAGTGTTCGTGGGATTTTTCTTTGTCTCTTCAATAATCGGCAGGATTTCCGGTTCCCCATAAACAGCAGCCGTTGAAGAAAAAATAAACTTGAGCACATTGTTTTGAACCATGGCTTTTAAAAGATTAAGGGTTCCGGCAACATTGTTTTCATAATAAAGAATCGGTTTTTCCATTGATTCGGCAACCAGTGAATTCGCACAAAAATGCATGACACCATCAATTTGATGCTTGGAAAAAATTCGGTTTAAAGCCTCCAGATCCCCGATATCAGCCTTTTCAAAACTTGCTGCCGCAGGAATAGCTTTTAAATGCCCGGTCGAAAGATTATCCAGAACCACAACCTCATAATGCTTTTCAATAAGTACCTTAACGACATGCGAACCAATATAACCAGCTCCACCACAAACCAGAATTTTCATATTAACTCCTTATTTTTAACATTTAATCTTTCAATTTTGCTGAGACAAACAACAATTTGATCAGTGAATTTAACCCATTTTGAAAAATTCAACTTAATTTTTAATCATTTCAGCCTGAAAACAAAGTCTAATATTAACCACTCCCTATTCAAAATTAGCTTTTAAATAAGTCCGTAAGTGATACATATACGCTATAAAATCATTTTATCATAGTTTTAAAATAATCGTCGTATTTTTTACTTATTTTTAAATGTGATTCTATGAAGAGATCTTGCAATCTTGTAATATTTATGGTTAAATTAAAAAAAGGTAGAAGGGAGTAGGTATGAATAACACAGATCTTAATTTAAAACAGAAAATTTACGAAACCGCTAAACGATTATTTTTTGAAGATGGCTATGAAGTTGGTTTGCGCTATATCGCTGAAGCTGCTAACGTTCCTCAGGATCTGATCATTGAGTATTTTAAAAGCAAAAGAAACCTTGCCATCGAAGTCTATAAAGAGGATCATCAGATACTTTCAACTTATCTAAAATATGTGATTGATCCGGACCAGGATATTTTTCTTTATATTATTTCATTTGAAAATCTGGCTATGCGTATCCATAAAAATAATCCTCAGAAACAACAATTTTTATTGGATACAAAAAATGATGATATCGATCTGGAGGCCAGTTTTGAAACCAGCTTGTCTGACCGATATGCGCAACTGGTAAAAGCCATAAAACCTAATGGTATGAGTTTTGAAAAAAATTTCCGGATTTTTATGAACTTGATTTTTTCTGCCTATCACAGTTTTCTCTTAGAACTTGATGATGAATTTGATGACTATCAATTACTCTGGTACAGCACCAAATTACGATCCTGTTTTTTAGACTTTAATTATTCTGATGATCAGATTACAGACATTGTTAACTATTCAAATCAAAAAATCGATGAACTCTTAGCTCTATATCCCTATCTAATGGATGTTAATCAATATCTGATTAATACTCCCGGCGAACCTGTTTCATAACATTTTAAAGATGGTTTTTACCATCTCAATGCGTAGACAAACCTCGCACCGACCAATTGGATTTCGTAGTCCGCACGCGGATTCGTACAGTTGCTCAATTTGAAATCGCTAATTATTGACGTTTTCCAGCAACTGTTCGCCCCGAGGCGGACTACTGAAAAGCCAATTGTCGGTGCTCAGGTAGATAAAATTAACTTTGCTTCAGTCTAAGATGGTTTTTACCATCTTTTTTAATACAATGGAATGCTGTTTTTCACACAAAGAGCCCGATTTTCATTTTGAAAACCGAGTTCTTTGACAATTTAAAGCGGGTTTGATGTTAATTCATCAAACCCGCTTTTTTGGTACGTTATTTATTCATCATATTACATTTCTGACATTTTTTTGTAACCCAGGTATCGCTCCCAGGCTTCTTCTTTAGCAGTTTCATATAACGCTTTTGAAACTTCAGGGAATGTCAGCTTAAGTGATGTATATCGAACTTCTGTATCCAGGAATTCGGTAAACTTATCCATTTCCGGTTCCTTTGAATCCAAGGTGAAAGGATTTTTACCTTCAGCTTTTAAGGTTGGATTGAAACGGTACAGATGCCAGTAACCGGATTCAACAGCCAGTTTTTCATGGGTCTGAGTACGGCTCATGCCGCCTTTGATACCGTGATTAATACATGGTGCATAAGCAATAATCAAGGATGGGCCATCATAGTTTTCAGCTTCCTGAAGTACTTTCATAAACTGATTTTTATCAGATCCCATCGCAACCTGAGCAACATAAACATAACCATAGGTTGCTGCCATCATACCCAGATCTTTCTTCTTGATTCTTTCACCAGCTGAAGCAAACTGGGCAACTGCCGCTGTTGGTGTCGATTTTGAAGCCTGACCACCGGTATTAGAGTAGATTTCTGTATCCAGTACCAGGACATTGATGTTTTTACGAGAAGCTAAGACATGATCCAGTCCGCCATAACCGATATCGTAAGCCCAACCGTCACCGCCGAATACCCAAACAGATTTTTTGATCAGGTAAGAGGCATTATCGAGGACGAATTTAACTTTAGTCGCCAATTCGCCGTCGGCTTTATATGTGCCAAGGGCTTCGACCAGTTTCGGTGATGTGATTTTACTTAATTCGCCATCATTTTTACTGTCAATCCAAGCCTGTGCAGCTTCTTTAACCGCCGCCGGCGCATCAGCTTCAATGATTGCACCCAGATAGCTGGCCAGGGTTTCTCTGATTTTTTCAGTTGCTTCCAACATCCCAAAACCAAATTCAGCGTTATCTTCAAAGAGTGAATTCGCCCAGGCTGGTCCTTTACCTTCAGCATTTTTGCAGTATGGTGTTGATGGTGATGAAGCACCCCAGATTGAAGAACAGCCTGTTGCATTGGCAACCATCATACGATCGCCGTATAACTGCGTAATCGCTTTAACATAAGGCGTTTCTCCACAACCGGCACAAGCGCCTGAGAACTCAAGCAATGGCTGACAGAATTGGCTGCCTTTAACCGTCTTTTTATCTAATAAATTGTCTTTGACTTTTACGGTCATCGCATAGTTCCATAAAGGAATCTGTTCTGACTGCGTTTCAATTGGTTCCATAACCAGGGCTTTGGTTTTGGCCGGGCAAGCATCCTGACAGTTACCGCAACCGGTACAGTCAAGGGCACTAACCTGAATACGATAATCAAGGCCTTCCAGCTGTTTGCCTTTTGCTTCTACTGTTTCAAAGCCTGCTGGAGCAGCGGCTTTTTCATCCTGATCAACCAGAATCGGTCGAATAACTGCGTGCGGACAAACAAATGAACACTGATTACACTGAATACAGTTTTCTGGCAGCCATTTTGGCACATTTACAGCAATACCACGTTTTTCATAAGCAGAGGAACCTGCCATAAAGGTTCCGTCTTCAGCACCGCTAAAGGCTGATACAGGAATATTATCCCCTTCCAGGCGGTTAATTGGGCGCAGAATTTTTTCAACAAATTCTGGCACCACTTCTTTTTCTGAAACAGCATCAGCAGCAGTTTTCCAGCTGGCAGGGATATCGATTTTGACTAAAGCTGCAATTCCCTGATCAACTGCTTCATTGTTCATATCAACAATTTTCTGACCTTTTTTACCATAAGACTTCTGAATACCCGCTTTAGAATAAGCAATAGCATCTTCAATCGGAATAATGTCAGCCAGTTTAAAGAATGCCGACTGCATAATCATATTGGTTCGTCGTCCCAATCCAATATCTTCTGCAATTTTTGTAGCATTGATGATATAGAAGTTGATTTCATTATCGGCCATGTATTTCTTTAATGAAGCCGGCAATTTTTCATCCAGCTCTTCTGGTGTCCAAACTGTGTTTAACAGGAATGTTCCACCTTTTTTCAGTCCTTTAAGCAGATCATACTGATAAACATAGGCTTGCGTAGAACAGGAAATAAAGTCCGAATTAACGATTAAATACGTCGATTTAATCGGTTTTTTACCAAATCGCAAGTGAGAAACGGTAACCCCACCTGATTTTTTACTGTCATAAGAGAAGTATCCCTGAGCATACAGGTCAGTATGGTCTCCAATGATTTTAATCGCTGATTTATTGGCACCAACGGTTCCATCAGAACCCAATCCCCAGAATTTACAGCCCTTTGTACCAGAAGGAATAGTATAAATTTCTTCACCTAACTCAAGGTTAGTGTGAGTCACATCGTCAACAATTCCGATGGTAAATTTGTCTTTAGGCGCATCCAGTTTCAGGTTATCATAAACCGCTTTAATCTGAGTTGGAGTGGTATCTTTAGAACTTAAACCATAACGTCCGCCAACAATGAGCGGCTGTTTTTCTTTTCCGTAGAAAACAGTACAAATATCCTGATATAATGGTTCGCCCAGAGAACCAGGTTCTTTTGTTCGATCCAATACAGCAATTTTCTTAACGGTTTCAGGTAACGCTTTTAAGAAGTATTCAGGAGCAAACGGTCTAAATAATCGT
>JASGLP010000056.1 GCA_030156895.1 Eubacteriaceae bacterium
AAATATGATTATTTCATATTTGGGGATTAATTAAAATAGTGGGCCATTTTTCAACTAAAAATCTGTCAAAAATGGACCACTATTAAAATATCATATACACCTGGTGCCTGGCATTTAGCAGTGAATAAAAACAGTTCAAAATCGAGATTTAAAATTGATTATCCAAAACTGAAAATCTATTATATTGTTGAAAAATATTTAAAAATAGGTATATCTGAAACTGAATTTGAAGGTCAAGTGCTTAGAATCTATAATCGGGAAAAAACAATCTGTGACATTATTCGATATGAAAAAAAATGGATAAAGAAGTATTTAATAAGGCGATTCGAAGCTATGCAACTGACTCAAATAAAAATGTGGGTAGACTGATTGAATATGCAAAGCTTATGAATGTTGAGAAAAAAACGAAGATGGTCATGGGGATGTGGATGTGATGGTAAATGTTCAGGGACTGCTTCAAAAACTAAACGAGAAATCTGTATATGTTAATCTAAATCTCTTTCGATCTGAGAAAATGACTGCTCAAGACACCTACGACCCGAGAGGCCGTGGGTTCGAATCCCTCAGGGTACGCCATATATATGAATGATTAATTTAGATTAATCATGTCGATAATCTCGAATGCAAATTGTCATTTCAAACCGGTACGGCCGCCTTCACCAAGTAAAGTTGTTTTTTGCAAGTACTTTTTGCAGAAAGTTGCAAGTTAAAAATACAGAATGTTGCATTATGGAAAATCCATAGTTTTGCAAGCTGAAATGCGAAGCGATTTCGATAAAACTCAAAGCATTGCAGGCAGTTTGTTATTGTTTTTTTAATTGATTATCCGATATTGAACGGTACAACTCATTGATGCTGGATTCCCGCATCCGGTTACTGGGTCCCGGAAACATGAGCAGGTGGCAGTGATGAAGGAGCCGATCCAGCAGGGCAGCCGTCATCTGTTCATCATAGAGCACATTGACCCATCGGGAGAATTCCAGGTTGGTATTAAGAATGATAGACCGGTGTTCATAACAATCGGAGATGATTTCGAACAGGAGCTGTGCTCCCGTTCGGTCCAGTGGGACATAACCATATTCATCCAGAATAATCACTTCGGCTTTATTCAGTTTTTTCAGAAAAGCGGTCAGGGTACCCGCTACTTTGGCTTCCGACAGTTTATTCACCAGAGCGGCCGTTCGAAAGAATTTAACCGGGATTCCCTGTCGACAGGCGGCAACGCCGAGTGCGGTTGACAACATGGTTTTACCGGTTCCGGTGCCACCATAGAGAATCAGATTCTTCTTTTCGTGGATAAAGGCCAGGGATTTCAGGCCTTCTGGAGTCAGATCCGAAGGCAGGGTGATTTCATCAAAGCGATATCCTTCAAAGGTGTGAATCCCATAGAAACCGGCGCTGGTAACCAACTTTTGGGTGCGGGTGAGTTCCCGGTAATGGAGTTCATCACTAAGCAACTGATGCAGATATTCCTGGTGACTGCTGCCTTCGGTGGTTTGCGCCAACTCGGCCAGATTGCGATTCAGACGCAGTTTCCGGCAGCATTCAAAGATTTCTTTGTCGAGCATATCCGTCAGCCCCCTTTCCCTGAAGCAAGATATCATAGGCCGTCAGATTGGGCTGCATCGGGATCATTTTGGGAATGCCCGGAGCAAGGGTCATTGCAGGCAGCTCAGGTACATCCGAATACAACCGCCGGTAAAGACTCTCCAGACTATCGGCATCTCGCGCCTGATGAGCAATTGCATGGTTAACGGTATTTACGGCACTGTCAAAACCGGTGCGACTGGTCAACTCGGAAAGAACCTTGAGGATCTGTCCAACTTCGCTGCCTGAACAGGTGGCCAGATAGGTTTGCATGGTTTCCGGCATCAGCTCATAGATCCCAGTATATTTCAGGGCTCGGGGTCGCAGGGATAATTGTTTCAGATAGGGCAGCCAGTCCATCTGCTCTTGTTTGGTATCTCCGTAAAGACGCCGGTGGCGAACAATTTCACGAAAGTTTTCATCTTGAATAATCACCAGCGCTGAAGTTAAAACCAGATGAACCGGGCACTGGGCGTACTTTGGAGCCACCGAATAAGCATGCTGTCGTTTGTTCAGATAAATCCTGGCCCAGTTGTCGGCTTTGAGGGTTTGATGACCGGTGAGGTCAAACGCAATTCCGGGCAGTTTGTGGCAGGCCGTCAGATCAGCCTGAAACCGCTCCTCGATGGTTTCATCGTAGCGATAATGGTTCCGCCGGGCATCTTTCTCACACTCTGTCAGCAACTGCCGGTTATAATCCGACAACGACAGAAAGCGGGGAACCGGTACCATGAAGTTGCGACGCTGATAGCCGACCTTGTTTTCGACGTTTCCTTTTTCATGGCCGGCCCCGGGATTCATGAAGACGGCTTTAAAATGGTAATGCTCCCGGAACCGTTCGAATTTGTCAGTCAGTTTTCGCCCGCCACCACGGATAATCTCGGTAACAATGACTTTCGTGTTATCAAACCAGAGTTCCCTTGGCACACAGCCAATGTGGCGGAATATGGCATCCAGCCCTTCCAGCAGGCATTCCATATTTTCCCCGTAGAACAGCTGCAGATAGCCTTTATTGCTGTATGGAAAAGAGACCTCCAGGTATTTTCCAGTCAGTTTTTGGCCATTTTCATAAAACTCAGCTGTACCAAAATCAACCTGCGCTTCTCCGGGTTGATGTACCAGTGGCAGATAGGCCTGTTTATTCTGCTTGAATATTTCCCGGTGTTTCACTGCGTAATAGCTGGCGACCGTCCGATAGGAGCAGTCAAAACCGGGAATTTCGGCCAGCAGGCGATGAAATACCCGTTTAGCTGTATGGCGCTGTTTGCGTGGGGCTGATTTGTCCTCAATCAGCCAGGAATCGATCATCTCCTTGTAGGGATCCAGTTTGGGACAGAATTGTTTCTCCAACGCCGGCTTTGGCGGCGGGCTGTTAAAATCAGTCTGATCAATGTATTTGCGTACCGTTCGCCAATCCAGGTGCAACGCTTCCGCAATCTGGGAAATATTTTCCCCTTTCTCATAAAAACGATTTCTGATATCATGTATCTGATCCATTGTGAGCATTCTCCATTTCCTCCTTGTTCTTTGGTCAGATACAAGGATAATTGACTTGAGTTTTGCCCGCAATGGATTTTTGCAATATTGTGCATTTTCCAACTTGCAATACTATGGATTTTTGCTTTGCAACTTTCTACATTTTTATTTTACAATAAACATAAAGTGACAATGAAGATAAAGTGATTCTTAATTAATTTGTGCATATTAACGCTGGCAACAAGTGTCCTACATAAAGGATGACGGCCACCGAAAGTAAAACAATTAGGAAATTAAAAAAATAATGTCCTAATTGTGTCCTTTTACGACTATTAAATGCTTTTAATATGCCATTTGCCTGTTGATTCGTAATCAGTAGGTCGGGGGTTCGATTCCCCCCGCTAGCTCCAGTAAGAATTCTATGAGAGAGTTTATCGGCTCTTTTTTTGCGCCTGAAATAAAGAAAACTCGAAGAAAAATATACGGTTTGTGCACATCAGAAATAAAACCGTTCAAAAAAGTCCGCATTTTGATCTGTTTTGTCATAAAAAAATATACGACTACAGTTTTCAGAAAAATTTCAAAAATGCATACACCACTAAATTTGCAATAAAAAACACCTGTTAATTATCGAAAAAAAGTATCATTGTATTAAGTAAAGCCAATATAAAATAGATTGTTAATCAGGCCGGAAAAATTGGGTAGTAGTAACTCGTTTCAGGTAGGCGAGTTCGGATTAATACAAGACTGCATTTTAGTTTGGCGAGCTGAATTTCCGTTCGACCTCCACACGTTTGCAGATATCCCGGTAGTCCTGCTTTTTATCCAAAAATGCGTTTTTGGATGGCCGGCCAAGTGCCGGTCCTGATAATCGAATGCCGCGCTTTTTACAAAAGGTGATGTTTCCACGATTTCTGTAAATCTTATCAACCAATATCCGTGACGGATAAAATCCCGTTCTCTCTTTCTAGCGTTCAATGATTTCGATGAGATTTGTCGCTTCGTTGTAAGCATCAAAGGAGACTTTTTTAAGACGGGTATACCCATCCACCACGCTGATGTCCAAATTTGCGCCAAATTCTACAGGTGATTTGTCTAGACTATGACAATGGTTCGAAGGTGTGGTTGTGACAGGCTGACAATCCGATTTTCCACTTTATGAGTGTGATTGTCATTCATGTGTTTTTGCTGTTCATAAAGGCAACGGATGGTTTCTAATCGTTTTCCCCATTTTGAGGACAGACTCTTTCCAATCATCAACTGATTATCGATGCTTGAAAGATCCCATCTAAGATAGCGGAGTTGCTTCCCAATGCCAGACGCAGCGGTTTCGCCACATTGGAATCGTCTCAGATTTTTCAAACTACCGATTACTGGCATGCATTTTCATACCTACCGGTTGTTTGAAATCACTAAAGCTAATTTGAGTATTACTGAATTTATACATTTCGCTCACTCCGTGTGCAAGGTTTTTAGCTGGTTTAGCACATTTTCTATGCACTTATTATACCACAAAATGCCTTGAAAGTCAGTAAAAATGAGGGTTCAAGGATTATTCAGTACCCATTAGATTAATGTCTAATATGAGGTGCACTTCATTTTCAGGATAGGGAATCAATAAATTTTGTTTGGCTTAATGGTTTAAATGTCACTGCCGATCTTTGCCTGGATACCGAATTTTGTTGTTATGCGTAGGAGTTCTTCAACGTCACTTATTTCCATCACTTTAGCAACTTCAAACGGATAATCTTTTGAAAGGCTGATATATTTTTGCATACCCAAACGATGATATGGTAAAAAATGAATTATTTTATGACCCAATGAACGGTCAAAATCGCAAATTGCCGCAATGGAATCCTTATCTGCATTAAAGCCGGGAATCAAAAGTGTCCTTAGAATTACTTCCGCATTATATTCAGAAAGTCTGATCAAATTTTCCAAAATAATTGATACATTGCCACCAGTGTATTTTTTAAATGTATGTGTATCCACAGGTTTTAGATCACACAAAAACAAGTTAGTATGGGGTATTACTTTTATAAATTGTTCGAAAGCTACTTCCGAAGATGTTTCGATTGCTGTATGATAGCCTTTAACATGACAGCGGGCAAATAATTCTGCGACAAATGTTGCCTGCAACAGAGGTTCTCCTCCAGAAGCTGTAACACCTCCGGAAGATTGCCTGTAAAAAACACTGTCTTTTTCAATTTCCTGCATTAATTCATTTAGCGTCATTGTATATCCATATTTTACCAATGCACCGGGCGGACAGTTTTCGGCGCAGATTTTTTTTTCGCAGTGTTCACAGCATTTTGACGATAACAATGCCATCGGCTGTTAATCTGATTGCATTGAGAGGACATACGTTTTCACAGGTTTGACAACCGATACAGCGCTTTTTATAATAACCAATTTGTGTGGCGTACGATTGAGATTCGGGATTGCAGCACCCAATGAACATCCTTTGAAAAATACATTGGTGCGGATTCCATAGCCATTGTGGATACAAAAACGCTGAATTTCAAAAATATTCGCCTTCAAATTCGAATAATTATTCTTCATTAAAGTGCAAACTCCACGCGTGCCATGATGTCATCTTGAAGTTCACGGTTAAGTGATGTATATAAAGCACTGTAACCGGCAACGCGGACAATTAAATCCGAATAATTTCAGGATGATTTTGGGCGTCTCGTAATGTTTCGTTTGAAACCATATTAAACTGGACATGCCAACACTTCAAATCGCCGAAGCCTCTTAACAGACTACCCAGTTTCTTTTCCGCTTCGGGTGACTCAATTGTTTTAGGATCGACGCGCATATTCAGTAATTGACCACCGGAGAATAGTTCTGTTGATAATTTTCCAACTGATTTAAGCACAGCCGTTGGCCCATTTTTTATCGTTCCACGAGAGGGAGAAATGCCGTCAGCTGTGGGTTCTCCAGCTTTTCTCCCATCCGATGTCGCTCCAACAACAGCGTCGCATGGAATATTAGCAGTAATTGTCACCGTCGAGCTGGTGTAGCAGCATCCAATGGGGCCTTTGCCTTCAAGCATTGTTTTATAGTTTGGAATGCGGTGTACAAAGTAATCGGAGGTTACTTTCACAAAATTATCCACCTCATCACAATCATTCCCAAACTTTTCAGCAGCATTCAAAAGCAATTGTCGAATCACTTCACCTTTTTCGCATTTGAAATCCGAATTCAGCGCTTCCCGAAGCTCTTTAAAACTGATTAAGCCTTTGTCAAAAACAACACGCTTAATTGCATATAAAGCATTCCCGACATTAGCAATACCGATCAAGGTTCCGCTTATAATATCATAAACGACGCCGCCTTCTTTAATGGCTTTTCCTCTGCCAAGACAATCCTGCATCAGCAGACTGCAAAATGCGTCAGGAACAAGAGCGTTCATGGCCATTTCATTCATGTTATCGGCTATAACATGGAGATCCGTATAATATTCTAAAACTTTCCTGTAATTGTCCATTATTTCATTAATATCGGCGCATTGTTCCATCGGGCGCAGTCCCTTTAATACTGTAATGCCGGATGGGATGTCTACGCCGCCATCAATAGCAATCTGTAATATTTTAAGGAGGTTTATTTTGCTTTTTCCGTTAGGGCGATATGACCACTTTCCCGGCACCTGGACTTCTGTACACCCAATTGTCGAATAATTGTAGGCATCTTCTTTCGTTACTCCAAATCGTATTAAAGATGGTATTATGACTTGATCGTTGACAAAAGCGGGCATTCCGAATCCAAGTTTAACGACTTTAATTGCTTTTTTCAGAAATTCTTCAGTCGTTCCTGGATAAAGCCGAATATAAACATTTGGTTCTGGGAGTCTTATCTTAGCAAGCATATCCAGAAATATATCGGTCAGTGAATTGGTCGCATCCTTCCCATCGATTGTCTGTCCGCCTAAACATATATTCTGGTAGGTTGGATAACCCAGTTGTGTACGCGTGGTACTTTCGGATCGTAGTTTATTATTACTGAATACTTTTATGAAAAAACACCCAATTAATTCATGAACCTGTTCTTTATTAATCAGACCGTCATTTATATCTTTTTTCATAAAAGGATATAAATACTGGTCGGTACGACCCATGGAAATTGAATGGCCATTGCTTTCGATGTGTAATATTACCTGTACAAACCACAAACATTATATGGCTTGATAAAAAGATTGGGGTTCATGTTTAAGAAGTGCTGTGCAGTTTTCAGCAATCGCATTCAGCTCTTTAAAACGCACCGGATCGGCCGTTTCTTTTGCCTTTATCGTTGCCAATTCTGAAAAACGGGCAATATAATCGAGACAACCCTCAAGCACGACCTTGGATGCCCGATAGAAAATTAATTTTTCCAAATCCGTCGGTTGTGTTAAGTCAAGCCCATCCATATATCCGATAACCCTATCCAGCAAACCACGAAGGCCTAATTTCATAACCATATCATAATCGGGTATAAAATGCCCTTCACCCGAGGAAATATTACTCTGCCAACCTAAAACACCAATATTCAGATCTTCTAAAACTTTTTCGCTTTGAATGGTTAAGGCTCGGTCACGCAATGTTTTTCCACTCCACCATGGCAGGATTTTCCGGAGTCTCTTTTTCTTTTCCTCTGTGATAATGAAGCGATCACTTTCTCTCAATTCAAACTTGTCCATCTCGTCCAATACAAATTGAACCGAATACTCAGGATAAAGAGGTGCAGCACGTCGCGTCGATGCCTGGTTTCCAACAATTAACTCGCCGTCATCGATGTAAATTGTCATCTCACGCAGTATTGCACGCAATGAATGCGCTCGTTTTAAAATCGCAGGCAACGCTTCCATTTCTTGATAGCAACGAGTAACAATTTCAGCTCTTTCAATACAAATAGCAGGAGCTGTATTTAACATGTTCTGGCGAAGTAGTTTTAAACGAACATCCATCATAGCCACCTTCTTCTTATTTGCTTAATAGGTCTAAATAATAGCAGACATGTCCTTCAAAATTCATTTTTAAAACAGGGAGAGCATACGGTTCAAAAACAACGCAATTTTCAGCTTTGCTTTTTCGGATTTCGTTCATTGCATCATTTGTAATCCAGTCTGCGATATCCAAATCCATGCCCAGTAAAGAATATTCGGCGCACAGTGGTTTTTGCCAGTTATTGACATTGTTAACCCGTTTATCCGCTTTTAGACGAGGGGTAAATTCAGGGGTTTCCAGGATCGGTTGTTCAATGGTATTCACAAGCATATTATTTAGTTTATCCGACATATCAAGGTACCGAAGCATAAAACTTCCACCATAGATGTAGGATGGTGTCGAGGGTATCAGTGCATCAACCAGAGACAAGAGATGGATTGTCTCAAATTCCCATTTGACCGGCAGTTTGGGCAGCAGCTTTTCAAATACATACTGTGCCTGACCGGAAAGTGTTATAATGCGATGAATATTTTTTTGACGTAATGAATCTGCTAATTTTTCAAGATGGTGGATTCCTTCGTCTATAAGTCCATAGGCAAAATATTCAAATCCAATAAATACCGATTCAATCGGCTGTGTGACTATTTTTTATTTTTTCAGGAAATTGCCAAGTGCCCCTGCGCTTTCTTTTGCATAGAATGCTGTTGCATCATCTATTAATACCAGTGTTTCGGACGACTCGAACAATGGAAGGGCAGCATTCCATTGTTTGCTGATCGATTCAACTGGTAAAATATGCCCGTTGTTTTTTTGAAGCAGATCTTCGAGATCTGTTTTTGTACCACAGTCAAATCCGTTTTTGCGCATGAATTCACGACAGAGGTACATCACATCCGTACAGTCGTTAGGATCCTCATGAAAATTTTGCCATCGTTCCCCTTGTCTCGAAAGGATTGATCTGAAAACTGTTTCTGCGATTCTATTCGTGGGGGGCAAATACCCTTTATCAATTGACCAAAGAAGTTGAAACTTCCGTGATGGATAATCATTCATCTGATGCGTAGCACGATATTCCGGATTATAGCATAGACCTTGATCAAGATGGATGACTTGATGCAGAAGCTTATCGTCATATGCTCTTAAAGTAAAATTTCTTATAATCCCAAAACCCCCTTGTTCAGTATTCCATTTGGATCAAGTGCATCTTTAATTTTTCGCATTACCATTACACCTGTTTCACCGTGTTCTTTTTCTAAATATTCTGCCTTGAGTTTTCCGATTCCATGATGATGGGAAATATTTCCTCCATTTTCAAGACTGGCTGTTATAGCACGCCGCACGCATTCAATATAGCGTTTTTCCCCTTCAAAATCATCTCCACCGGTTTCAGCATAAAAGATGACATAAACACTTGCGCCAGTATGATAAACATGCGAGAAATGACATTCCACAGAATTACAGATAGGTTCCAATACCTCGCGCATTGCTGCCCAGACATTACCGATACAATCCCATGGTGCCGCCACTTCAATGGCATCAGAAGTTCCACCTCGAATTGCGTGATAATCTTGAATTTTTTTGGTACTGAAGCGGCTGTGAAACCAGTCCTCGCCTGGCTTTGTCCCTTTCGAAAGCCCACCATTTTTTTCACAGATTAACCTTATGTGCTTTTTTTCTAGGAAAACTTGTTCTTCAAGACCTTCATAGCCAAACACCAGAAATGAATATCCCGGCTCAAAGCAATATTTTTTGATTTTAGGTATACTTTCCACATGATCGTAAAGCCGGACAACCGCCGGCCGTAATCCCAATTGCATGAATTGGCGAATGGCTTCAAGGCCATCAAGGGTTGAGGGAAATGTGTACGCTTCAAAATACCTACAGAGCGCCATCGGATAAATTTCCATTTCCACTTCGGTGACAATCCCATAGACACCTTCACTGCCAAGCAAAAGCTGATTCAGTTCAAGCCCGGTAGAGCTCTTTGGTGCGGTATGGGTCCGCAAAATCTCTCCGGTGGGGAGTACTGCCACGAGGTTACTAACCATATCATCCATTTTCCCGTATTTTGTCGAGAATGTGCCCACAGCTCGTGTTGCAACCATACCTCCTAAAACAGCACTTTGAAACGATTGCGGGAAATGGCCTGTTGTGTAGCCGAGATCGTTCAACTGGTTCTCAAAATCGGCCCCTGTTAATCCAGCCCCGCCTTTGGCAGTACAATTGATTTCGTTAATCGAAAATGAACGTAATCTTTTAACATCCAACATGACTTGACCCTTGTCCGCTGATGTTCCGCAGACAGAACCTGATGCTCCTCCAATTGGCACGATTCCTACTAAAAATTCATTTGCCAACTGTAATATTCTGGAAATCTCTTCAATTGAAGAGGGCATGAGTATTGCATCCGGAATATGAGGATAATAACCTTCAAGCATCCATTTATATTCGACGGGACACACCCCATGAGCGTATATCTGCCGATCTTCCATGGCACTCAGCTGAGTAACATCAGGCAGCTGCTCCTTCAAACAATTTAAAAAATCTATAACATTATGGTTCATTATTTTCTCCTGCACTTTGAATCTCGGCAATGCCGTTATGTTCCGTGTTGCTATAATATCAACATTCGATTCCAAAATATTCGTTGCGATGATCTGTCCCTCTTTGATAGGTGCCGTTATTTTCATTTGAGATAGCAGTTGGTAGCACTGCGTCAGCAATCTTTTCGGGATTTCGCCATTGCTGACAACAGGCAATCGCCGAATGCCAGCTGCTTCGATTGAAAGGCACGTCGTAAGCATCCGTACAGGGTCTGTATATTCACTTTTAGCATAAAGTTGTCCCCGTAAGCAGGCAAAGCCATCAAATGCAAATTCTCCTTCACTTTCAGACAATTTCCCATAACAGCTTAGTGGACAAACGATAGATGTATAGTATTTATGTTTCATTATTTACACCTCTGACCTCAATGGTTACATCTTTATCAAGAGCATGCTCACGGTTCAGCGTAACGCAAACCATCGCGGACGGCAAGATGACTCTTTCTTTTTTCAATCGTTTAGCGGGTGCTCCGTTCACTATTATCATGACTGCTGCATCTTTCATTTCGGTTTGCACCCTTAAGAACAAATCAAGCGTACCAGTGGCGTCAGTATTAATCTTTTGCGGCAACACAAATGATACATTATTTCCGGCGTTAACGGAGACTTTTCTCGATGGAATCCTAGTCAATTCATTTTTGATAAATATTGCAGCGCACCTTCCTGCAATCTCTCCAGTTGCAGCAACATAATCGACAAGGTCAAACACAGCAACCACATTGCCTGCGGCAAAAATGCCAGGCTTATCCGTCATCATATTTTCATCGACAATGGGACCATTGGTAATCGGACTTATCAAAATTTGAGTATTCCTGGTCAATTCATTTTCAGGAATTAATCCGACTGACAGCACGAGTAAATCGCATTCAAGAAACTGTTCACTCTCTTTGATGGGTTTGTTTTGACCATCGACATTTGCGATTGTTACACCTTCAATTCGCTTGTCGCCATGAATTTTTACGACAGTTGTTGAAAGATGAAGGGGTATATTATAATCATTCAGGCATTGTTCTATATTTCGTATGAGTCCGTTTGGTGTTTTCATAATTTCATAAACACCTACTACTTCAATCCCTTCGATTGTCATGCGTCTGGCCATGATAAGCCCGATATCGCCTGACCTAAGTATCACTGCTTTTTTCCTGGAAGAAATCCTTCAATATTAATATAGCGCTGAACAACTCCTGCTGTATAAACACCTGCCGGTCGCGACCCCAGAAGTCCAACTTGAGCCCGTGTCCGCTCTCTGCATCCCATTGCAAGTATCACTGCTTCGGCAATTACCAGAATTAGGCCTTCTTCATGCGACACTGCGATAATTGTTTTATTTTCATGTACTTCAAGCACCATTGTATCAAGATATAAACAAACGCCCCATTCTTTTGCTTCGTTTATCAGCCTTTCTGCAAACTGATTCCCGGTTAAGGATCTTTTGTATTTCTGAAGCCCAAATCCGTCATGGATACATTTATATAGTAAACGACACTGAAAAAGAGAAATAATCACGTGGTTCATAAGAAAAATAATTTAGTTGACTTATATTTTGATCTATGCTATTATTGTAGAAATAAGCACAAACGTGCGGAATGAGGTAAGATAAGGTATTCAGTATTAAAAAAAGAGCGATTCTTAATGAAGTAAAGACAACTGAGCTTGAGCATAATGGTCTGGACATTTTGTTAAAAAGATGAAGGAGAAATATAAAATGGCATCTGTAAATCCAAGAATTCAAAAGTTAATTGATGATTTATATTCAGTGACACCAGAAATCGAAGCGGAAAGAGCTTTATTAATCACACAGTCCTTTAAAGAAACAGAAGCAATGCCGATGATTATTCGCCGGGCTAAAGCATTGGAAAAAATTCTAAATGAAATGACCATCGTGATTCGCGATGAGGAATTGATCGTTGGTAATTTAACGACTAAACCTCGTGGTACCCAGATTTTCCCTGAGTATTCCAACAAGTGGCTGATCAGTGAATTTGATACCGTGGCTAAACGAAAAGGTGATGTATTTCTTATCTCAGACGAAACAAAGGAAGATCTTGTCGAAGCATTTAAATATTGGGATTGCCGCACAGTCAATGAGTTAGCCGAACAATACATGTTCCCTGAAACCAGAGAAGCCATTGCCGCCGGCGTTTTTACGGTTGGTAATTATTTTTTTAATGGTGTTGGCCATATTGGTGTGGACTATGCAAAGGTCATGAAAGTAGGTTTCAAAGGAATTATTGCCGAAGCGGAAGCGGAAATGGCAAATGCTGATACTTCTTTGCCGGATTATATTAAGAAAAAACATTTCCTGGATGCCGTGATCATTACTGCCAATGCTGCCATTAATTATGCCCATCGTTTTGCCGCTCTGGCAAGAGACCTTAGCAGTCGGGAAAAAGATTCCCGCAGACAAAACGAACTACTGGAAATTGCTAAAATATGCGAACAGGTTCCCGAAAATCCAGCGAATTCTTTTTACGAAGCCCTGCAGTCTTTCTGGTTTGTCCAGGCAATCATTCAAATAGAATCCAACGGACATTCCATTTCACCGATGCGTTTCGATCAGTATATGTATCCTTATTACAAACAGGACGTCAGCAAGGGGAATATTACTGATGAAAAAGCCCAGGAACTGCTGGATTGCCTTTGGGTTAAATTCAACGATATCAATAAGATTCGCGATGAAGGTTCCACCAAGGCTTTTGGCGGTTATCCAATGTTCCAGAACCTGATTGTAGGCGGCCAGACCCCAGACGGGCTAGATGCGACCAATGAACTTTCTTTTATGAGTCTCGTGGCTACCGAACACACAAAATTGCCACAGCCTTCAATTTCCTTCCGTGTATGGAATAAAACGCCGGAAGATCTCTTATTAAAAGCCTGTGAAATCAGTCAATTGGGACTGGGTATGCCTGCTTTTTATAGTGATGAAGTTGTCATTCCTTCTTTAGTCAGCCGTGGCGTTGCATTAAGAGATGCCCGTGATTACGGTATCATCGGCTGTGTGGAACCACAAAAAGGCGGAAAAACCGAAGGTTGGCATGATGCGGCATTCTTTAACATCGCAAAAGTACTGGAAATCACGCTTAATAACGGCATGGTCGATGGTCAGCAAATGGGTCCTGAAACGGGAACCTTTGAATCCTTTAAAACCTTTGATGACTTAATGGCAGCCTACAAAAAACAAATGGTACATTTCGTCAGCCTGCTTATTAATGCCGATAACTCTGTAGATCTAGCTCATGGAGAACGAGCACCGTTACCTTTCCTTGCATCAATGGTGGATGACTGCATCAGTAAAGGAAAATCACTCCAGGAAGGCGGTGCCCATTATAACTTCACCGGACCACAAGGCGTTGGTGTTGCCAATGTCGGTGATTCCTTGGCGGCAATTAAAGAATTGGTCTATGACAAGAATGCAATTACCGCAAAAGATCTTAAAAAGGCATTAGACGAAAACTTTGTGGGCATGGAAGACATGCGTCAAATGTTATTGAACCGAGCACCAAAGTTTGGCAATGATATTGATGCAGTTGATAACCTTGCCCGTGAGGGAGCCTTGATTTACTGTCGCGAGGTTGAAAAATATAAAAATCCTCGTGGCGGACAGTTCCAACCGGGTTTGTATCCTGTTTCCGCCAATGTTCCGATGGGTGCAGGCACTGGTGCTTCCGCTGACGGACGACTGGCAGGCACTGCTTTAGCTGATGGCGTCTCACCTGTTTCCGGCAGAGATCTGGCAGGACCAACCGCAGCTGTCAACTCGGTATCCAAACTGGATCATTTCATTGCCTCCAACGGAACCCTTTTGAATCAGAAATTTCATCCCTCAGCTATTGCCGGGGAAGCCGGTCTTCACAATTTATCCTCTCTGGTTCGCGGTTTCTTTGATCAGAAAGGCATGCATGTTCAGTTTAATGTCGTTGACCGTGCGAAACTGATTGATGCACAGAACAACCCTGAAAAATATCAGAGTCTGGTTGTCCGTGTGGCTGGTTACAGTGCGCATTTTGCTTCACTTGATAAATCCATTCAGGATGATATCATTGAAAGAACAGAACATATTTTTTAAGACTATTTAAAAATTCCAAGCAGTGAGGGGATCTTTACCTCTCACTGCTTTTATAATAATTGGAGGTGTAAATATGCCAAGCAACACTTTAGATTTACAAGCAAAAGGAGTAATTTTTGATATCCAGCGATTTTCTGTTCATGATGGACCCGGTATTAGAACCATCGTTTTTTTAAAAGGGTGCCCTTTAAAGTGTGATTGGTGCAGTAATCCAGAATCCCAGCAAAGCCAACAGGAGCTGATGTTTATTGGTCACAACTGCATTGGTTGCAGTAAATGTCTGAGTGTATGTCCCGCTGGGGCGATTGATATGGAAAACCCTTCACGGGTCATTCAAAAAAAATGCACCCACTGCGGCAAATGCGTTGAAGTCTGTTATGCCGGAGCACTTAATATGGCTGGTGAAGAAAAAACCGTTGAAATGGTATTGAGTGAACTAAAAAAGGATGCTATTTATTATCGTAATTCTGGTGGCGGTATTACTTTTTCTGGTGGGGAGCCCTTTTTTCAACAGGAATTTTTTGAACAGCTTCTTATGGGCTGCAGGTCAATCGGCTGGCATACCACCATTGAAACAACCGGAGTTGCCACAGAAAAAGGTTTAAATAGAATACTACCTTTAGTGGATCTGGTTTTTATGGATATCAAACATATGGATGACCAAAAACATCAGTTGTATACTGGAACATCCAATAAAACAGTCCTTAAAAATGCGAAAATTATTGCCAAGACCGGGGTCCCGATGATTGTCCGAATCCCAGTTATTCCTGAAGTCAATGATGACCTGATGAACATCCAGGCCACTGCAGACTTTGTAAGGTCTTTGGAGTCGGTTAAGGAACTTCAATTAATGCCTTATCATCGTCTTGGCCAAAATAAGTACGACTATTTGGGACGAGAATATGCATTAAATGAAATCAAGCCAGCCAATAAGGCCAGCATTGATCAGCTGAAAGAGGCCGTAGAAGCATACGGTCTGAAATGCTCAATCGGAGGGTCGTAATAGCTTATGATCCATATCCTATAAAATGGCTGGTTCTAAGAAGAAAAATGCTTGATATGTTATGAAGCGCGGTTTTATGGGGTATTTATTTGAGTATTACCCATGGTAACAGGAGCTTAAATATTGATTCCAATTATCATTATATAGAGAATAAGTTTAAAATAAATCCCCATCATCGAACCGATGCTATTTTATGAAGCGTCAATTTAGATTGCTATGATGATAGGGATGATATTCGTGTTAATCTCCTGGATAGCTATGAGCGTCTGATGCAGTTTATCACAAAGCATCTCAATGATACTTTTTAACTGGAAGGTGATCGCAGAATCAGCCTCAGAGACAAGATTTTCAGAACGATTATTACCCTTGACCACGCAAGCTGGTGTCTAAGCTATCACGCAAGCTGATGAAGAAATATTGAGATTGTTAGAATTCTGTGTAGTACCAAGAACAAGAAGCGAAATACAGGAATTTATGAAATTGAGCAATAAGGGTGCGGACGTTTTTTTGACACGAAATCAAATAGACCCAACTAAAAGATGAAAACAACGTCGTCTCTTGTGTTCGTAGATGGTAAAATAGATACGAACAATAAAGACGAGAAGGCGGTGTCGTATGTTGGATAAAGCATTCTTTATGAATTTGCTAAAAGAAAATAATGGCATTGTTCAATCAAAACTGTTAGCAGAAGCGGGAATTGATGGTAAAATTTTGCAACGGTTGGAACAGTCCGGAGAAATTGAACGGATCGGACGTGGCCTTTATAGTGATTCGAATCATATGGCAGATGACTATCTGGTGACACAATATCGGTGTAAAAAAGGTATTTATTACCAAGAGACAGCATTATTTCTTCATGATCTGAGTGATCAAACACCATTCCAGCTGATTCTGACAATACCCAATGGCTTTAATACCCGACTATTAAGAGACAAAGATAAGAACAAATTCTTTTATATCAAAAAAGAACGGCACGAGATTGGAAAAATGACAGTAACGTCGCCTTATGGCAATGAAATTGTCGTCTATAATAAAGAGCGAACCATCGGTGACTGTCTTCAAAAAAAGAAAAGCTTGACACGGATTTAGTATTAACAGGAGTCAGACAATACATGAAGGAACCCGGAGGTGACTTTGCCCGGCTCCTTCAGTATGCGGAACAATTTAATATTCGGAAGCTGGTACGGCAGTGCGTGGAGGTATTGTCATGATCGTAAGCAGTCCCAAACAATTAAAAGATTATGGTCAAAGCCTATAATTTAAACACCTTCCTTGCAGAAAAAATTGAATCCATTTTAGACCGGAATGTTTCCAATACCAGAGCAAAATGACTTTTATGATATCTACATCCTTATGATGTTAAACAATGGATTTCGATAAGTCAGAATTGAAAAAAGCTATTTGTGGAAGAAAGCTGAGGAAAGAAAGAGTACAATTTATGTTGAAGATTATGAGAAGTATCTAAACGATGTTTCCGAAAGTAAAGATGTGCTTAATATCTGAAATTCATACAGAGTGAAATACAACTATGCCAAAGACATTGAATTTGAAAGCATTATTAAAATCATAAGATATGTACTGGCAGGATAAGTATTGTCATCTTACGAGTGATGATATTCTGAAGAAATATAAAGACAACAATGCACAATTTATGCACATCAGGAATAAATTAAACTAAATTTAGAATTTATTATAATTAATATAATGGCGGTTTCTAAAATTACAATAGCTTTTAAGATACTAAAATAAAACCATGTAATTCAATTCGTAATCAGTAGGTCGGGGGTTCGATTCCCCCCGCTAGCTCCAGTAAATGAATAATTTTTTTAAAAGAATGGCTTTAATTAGCGGTTCTTTTTTTATTTTTTGATTTTAGTCTCCACCTAAAGTATGACCAACTGTGAAAAATAAAAGTGGTCTTTTTAACTTGAAAGAATAAATGTTAAGTTGTATAATAGAGTAAATATATACGCTTGCGAATTTAAAAGAGGTGATATTAACGATGGACTGCGAAAAATACAAAAAAGTATTTGATGAAAACAATGGTATTGTAAAGCTATCCGATTTTACCGATGCGGGATATCACAATACGGTCATTGATCGATTGATCAGAGAAGGAAAAGTAATCAAGCTACGAGCTGGATTCTATGAATGGCAATCTGAGGATGTCATATCCGATGCTGTCATTATCAATAAACTTTATCCTGATGCAATTATCTGTATGGATTCGGCACTCTATTTTTATGATTATACGGAGAGAGCGCCTGGTGCTTTCGTCAAGTGAAAAATGGTCCAGATTTTTATTTCAAAAGTGGTCCACTAGTTGGTGCTCTTTAGCCAGGCGATGGTATCCTCCATCCGATAACT
>JASGLP010000057.1 GCA_030156895.1 Eubacteriaceae bacterium
AATCAGACCAAAGATAGTTATCAGGCCTATGATCCCGATGGCGATTTGGGTGAAGTTGGCTCGGTGGAGGAAACTCGTAATACCTCAGAGCTGAGCCGCAAGCTCAAGAAAAAGGGCAATCAGATTATTGTTACTTCAGTGCAGAAACTGACGACCTTGGTTAAGCGCAAAAATTTTACACCACCGGAAAAGAATATCGTTTTTATTGTCGATGAAGCCCACCGCAGCACCGGGGGCGAAAGTTTTGCCATGATCCAGAAGGTCTTTAAACGGTCGGCCTGGGTGGGTTATACGGGCACGCCCATGTTTGATGAAACTACCACGGGCCTGCGGTCGGAAGATATTTTTGGTCCGCTGCTTCATGCCTATACCATCCGGGAAGCCATTGCCGACCGCAATGTCCTGGGTTTTAAAGTGGATTTCGAAACCACCATTGATGAAGAGCAGATGAAAAATGACTATCTGCCGGCCTTCTACCGGGCTCGCTATCCCAAGTGGCGGGAAGATCAGATTCAGGAAAAAATTGATAACCTGACCGACGAAGATATCGACGATACCATTGAACCCAGCTTTTACGATGAAAATCTCGAACACGTTAAGCTGGTGGTTGAGGATATTTTTAAAAACTGGCGTAACCGATCCAACGAAGGCAAGTATAATGCCCTCTTTACCACCCATGTGGGCGGCGGCAAAGCCAGCACGCCGATGGGCATGATGTATTTTAAGGAATTCGCCCGAGTCAATGCCATCAATCAGGCAAACGGTGGTCAGACCCTGAAAGTGGCCGTTACTTTTAGTCTTAATACCTCCAACAATAACAGCCAGCTGACGACCAATCAGGGCTTAAGCGAGGCGATTGCTGCTTATAATCAGGTATTTGCCACCAGCTTTGGCCTGGACGATGTATCCGGCTATACCGAAGATGTGACCAGACGCTTAAACCGGACGGCCATCGACGGTAATTTTCTGGATCTGGTGATTGTGATCGATCAGCTTTTGACCGGCTTTGATGCCCCCCAGCTTAACACCCTTTATGTGGATCGAACCCTCAAGGGGGCCGGTCTGATTCAGGCCTATTCCCGGACCAACCGGATTGCTGATATGCAGGACAAACCCTGGGGTCGAATTGTCAATTACCGCTGGCCGGTCCAGAATGAAAAACTGATGAATAAAGCCCTGGCCATCTATGCCAATAAAGATTCAGCCAAACTTTCCGAGGCCCAACAGAAAGAGGAAAATCAGAATGACGGCCTTGTCGCAAAACCTTTCAAGGAAGTTTTTACTGAAGTGAAGGAGTTGGCTCAAAATTTAAGAGCGTTGACCGGCGATTTTATGCAGGTGCCGGCCAGTGAGAAAAAGCAGGAACAAATGCTGGAGCTTCTGCGCCAGTACAATGCCGGGATGGCAAAATTAAAGCAGTATGATCCTCAAACCATCGACGGGGAGACCATCGGCTTTGATTATGAAAATCCCGACCAGCTGATTGAAGCCCTAGGTATGAGTCCAGCTGAGGAGATCATGCTGACCACGGTCTTGAGCAATGAACTCAAAGAGCGAGTATCAGAAACTAAGAAAGTGCCGGTTTATCAAATTGAACTGAAAATGACCCATGTTAAAGATGTTAAAATCGATTATGATTATTTGACCGAGCTACTGGAAAATCTGCTTAATCAGGTCCACGAGAAAAAAGAAGAGGAAGCCAGAGAAACCCGGGCAAAAATCGGTCTCTTTGCCAAAGGCTTGGATGACCGTAATTACGCCAGAAGAATTGATGATGCCGCCGATGCCATTGTGAAGGGCCATTATAAGGCGAAAACCTATCCGGTTAAATTAAGTGAATCGGAGACCGTTATTCAAGAAGCCAGTCAGGTGACTCTGGAACGCATTTTCCAGGATTTTCGGATTAAGTGGGGGATTATTGATATTATCTCAAGTAGCGAGATGCGGGAACTCTTTTCCCGCCACCGCCTTGGTCAACAGGACTTGGATGATAACGGACAGATCCGGGATGTGATTGCCAGCGCCAGTAATGATTACAAGACGTTGGCTCATGATGAAAAAGTGACGGCTCTTTCCAGGATTAAATACCGTAACGGCTTAAGAGAAGCGATTTATCAGTTGGCGGATGCGTTGGCGGAAAACTAGGAAAAAATATTTGGAGTGTTCGAATGACTGGATCAGAAGGACCAGAAAAAGGAAGTTAAAATGAACGAGATACAATTTTTGCTGTATGAATCCGATGAGAAAATTGAAGTCATCATGAAAGATGAAACAATTTGGGCGACCCAAAAAGCGATTGCCGGATTGTTTGGTGTGGACAGGACTTCAATCTCTCGTCATTTAAAAAATATTTTTGAAACAGGAGAACTGGTGGAAGAAGTGGTTAGTGCAAATATTGCACAGACCACTGAACATGGTGCCATTGCAGGGAAAACCCAGACTAAGGACGTAAAATTTTACAATCTCGATGCGATCATTTCGGTGGGCTATCGTGTAAACTCGCAAAAGGCCACCAAGTTTCGGATCTGGGCGACCGATATTTTAAAGGACTATATCATAAAAGGTTTTAAGATTGATGTCGAGCGGATGAAACAGGGTGAGACGGTCTTTGGCAAAGACTATTTCCGTGAGTTGCTGGAAACGGTTCGCTCTATCAGAGCCAGCGAACGCAGAATTTGGCAACAAATCACCGATGTGTTTGCCGAGATTTCTTATGACTATGATAAAAAATCTGATATTACCAAAAATTTTTATGCCACCGTTCAAAATAAATTTCATTATGCCATAACCGGTAAAACAGCCGCTGAAATTATTTATGACAGCGCTGATCAGGATAAAGAACACATGGGATTGACGACCTGGAAAAACGCTCCGGATGGCCGAATTTTACAGTCCGATGTGACGGTTGCCAAAAATTATTTATCAGAAAAAGAAATCAGAAGTTTGGAGCGTAATGTTTCGGGGTATTTTGACTATGTGGAGCGGCTTCTAGAAGATGAAACCCTATTGTCAATGGAGGATTTTGCAACGAGTATTGATGAATTCCTTAAATTCAACCGTTATGAAATTCTAAAAAGACACGGCCAAATCTCACACAATATGGCCACACAAAAGGCGATCGGTGAATACAAGGAATTCAATCAACATCAAAAGATTGTTTCTGATTTTGATCAGGAAATCAGAAAGATTCAAGAGGGCGGCAATGAGTAAAAAAAAGAAGATGGTGCCGCAGTTACGGTTCCCGGGGTATAGCGGGGAGTGGGAAGAGAAGAAGTTAAAAGATATTTCTATAAAAGTCACAGAAAAAAATAAGGATAGAGTCGTAACTGAAACGTTAACAAATTCTGCTGAATTTGGAATTATTTCACAAAATGACTTTTTTGATAAAGAAATCTCTAATGAAAAAAATATTGATGGTTACTATGTTGTTAAAGCGAATGATTTTGTTTATAATCCTAGAATATCTAACTTTGCACCGGTAGGTCCAATAAAGCGTAATAAACTCAATAAAACTGGCATTATGTCACCGTTGTATTATATTTTTAGAACGCAAAATATTGATTTATGCTATCTAGAAAAATATTTTGATACATCTTACTGGCATCGATTTATGAAGCTAAATGGTGATTCAGGAGCAAGAGCGGATCGATTGGCAATAAAAGATGAAATTTTCAAGCAAATGCCTATTCCATATCCAAACAAAATAGAACAGCAAAAAATCGGTTCTTTCTTTACCCAGCTCGACGACCTGATTGCCCTCCACCAGCAAAAGCTTACCCACCTGCAGGAGCGCAAAAAAGGCCTGCTCCAAAAAATGTTTCCCAAAGCCGGGGAAAAGGTTCCCGAGCTGCGTTTCCCGGGTTTTAGCGGGGACTGGGAGGAGAGGAAGTTGGGGGAAGTGGCGGTTTTTTTAAATGGACGAGCTTATCAACAACAGGAATTGCTAGATGTTGGAAAATATCGAGTTCTTAGAGTTGGAAACTTTAATACGAATGATCGTTGGTATTATTCAAATTTAGAATTAGAGGATACAAAATATGCTGTAACAGGAGATTTATTATATTTATGGGCAACAAATTTTGGACCTGAAATTTGGACAGAAGAAAAAATAATTTACCACTATCATATATGGAAAGTGGAAATAAAAGATGTCAATATTGATAAACAATACTTATATACTTGGTTAAAAACAGATAAAGAACGAATCAAACAGTCTACTAATGGAACTACAATGGTTCATATTACAAAAGGAACCATTGAACAAAGAAAATTTCAATTTTGCACAAATAAAGAACAACAACAAATTGCCGTTTTTTTTAAAAAAATCGATGATTCCATCTTTCTTCAAAAGAAAAAACTTGACCACCTTAAAGAACGCAAAAAATCTTTATTGCAGCAGATGTTTATTTAGAAAAGATATATGGTGCAAAAGCGGCTAATCAACATATTTACTGCAGTAATTATGTTGACCATTTTTAATAAGATTAAAATTATCAGGAGGTGTATTTTTGAATTATTTTATTAAAATGCCGCTGGTGCCAGGTACCACTTAACTTATTGACTTAACTTATTGCTGTTAACACCGCTAATCCAAATGCTACACGATGGAGAGCATTCACCTGAAATATTCAATTTGTTTTGCTAAAAAAGTGAAAAGGGGATGAAAACAATGGATCAACTATTGGCAGGAGAATCAGCTTACATTGAGTATAAGCGTCAAGTCCCGTCTAACAGCATCAAATACATGAAAACTGTTGTCGCTTTTGCCAATGGCAAAGGCGGGAAAATTGTTTTTGGTATTGAAGACCAGACCGGAAAAATTTTGGGGATCGACAGAGAAAGGGTCTTTCAGACAATGGATGCCATTACCAATGCTATTTCGGACAGTTGTCATCCAACAATAATACCGGATGTGAGCCTGCGAACCGTTGAAGATAAAACCATCATTGTGGTGGAAATTGGGGCGGGTCGACAGAAGCCCTATTATATCAAATCTCTGGGTATCCGGGAGGGGGTCTTTTATCGAGCGGCCGGAACGACGCGGCCGGTTGGAAATTACATCCCCGGGAATGCTTTTAAATGGCGTTTCGATTGAAAAGATGAAAGAAGGCTATTCTAAAATCAGAAATCGCGGGATTGCCAATGCCTTTTCATATATGAAAATCATTGAAAATTGGGGCTCAGGTATCCCCCGAATCATTAAGGAGTGTTTGGATTATGGTTTGTCTGAACCGGAACTGATTGATATGGCAGGCGATTTCAGAGTCAATCTATATCGGGGTAGTAAGAATGGTGACAAAGTAAATGATATTACTGACCGAACAAACCAAACGAACCAAACTGACCAAACAAACCAAGATTCTTTGTCGGAGGCAGAAATCACTTTGCTTTTGTTAATTAAAGAAAATCCGCAAATGACGAATGCCCAAATGGCTCAGGTTCTAGGGTGGAATGTCAGCAGAGTGAAGTATTATCTTCAGAAACTTAAAAAAAGCTCAACAATCAAATGCCAGGGAAGTACTCATCATGGATTTTGGGAATTGCTTGTTAAAATTGAATAAAAAATGCCAGTGTCTGACTTAAACTTACAAAATATAGGGCTTATCTAAGCGAAAGCATATGAAAGGAATCTTCATGTCAAACAACATTCAAACCATCACATCAAAACTATGGGCCATGGCCAACGAACTGCGTGGCAATATGGATGCCGGAGAGTTTAAAAACTATATCCTGGCCTTTATGTTTTACCATTATTTATCCGAGCATCAGGAAAATTATCTGGTGTCAAATAACGTTCTCGATTTGGCTCAGGGCCAGACGGTAAATGATGCCTACCGGGCTCAGGCTTTTGGGGAAGATCTGGCCGATTATCTGGATGATATTTCTTCCAGCCTGGGTTATGCCATTGCCCCGGAAGATACCTGGGCCTCGCTGATCGAAAAAATCGAAAACGCTCAGGTGGTTCCCAGCGATTATCAGACCATTTTTGACAATTTCAATAAAAACGCGGCTCTGAATGCTGAAGCGGTCCAGGATTTTTCCGGCGTCTTTAATGACATTAATCTGGGGGATTCCCGTCTGGGGGCGTCAACCACGGCCCGGGCCAAGTCCCTTAACAATATTGTTAAGCTGGTTGACTCCTTTGAATACAAGAGCGATGACGGCAAGGATATCCTTGGGGAAATCTATGAATATCTGATCGGCCAGTTTGCCGCCAGTGCTGGAAAAAAGGGGGGCGAATTCTACACGCCTCATCAGGTCAGTGTGATTCTGGCCAAACTGGTGACCTGCGGCCTGACGGAATCGGAGGCAACTTTTACCCTTTATGACCCGGCCATGGGTTCGGGCTCCCTGCTCTTAACGGTTCGCGGCCAGCTGCCCGGCGGCAGTAAGACCGGCGCTATAAAATTCTTTGGTCAGGAATTAAATACCACTACCTACAATCTGGCTCGGATGAATTTGATGATGCACGGAGTATCTTTTAACAATATGACCCTCAGTAATGCCGATACCCTGGAAGAGGACTGGCCGGATGGCCCTGATGAAAAGGGGATCGATCATCCCCGTCGCTTTGATGCGGTGGTGGCCAATCCGCCATATTCTGCCAAATGGGATAATCATCCGGGAAAACTGAAGGATGCCCGCTTCAACGAGTATGGTGTTCTGGCACCTGCTTCCAAGGCTGATTTCGCTTTTGTCCTCCACAGCCTCTATCACCTCAATGACGGCGGAACCATGGCGATTGTTCTGCCCCATGGGGTTTTATTCCGGGGCGCGACGGAAGGGAAAATCCGTCAGACCCTGATCGAAAAGAACCGACTGGATGCGGTCATTGGCCTGCCCGCCAATCTCTTTTACGGGACCTCGATTCCGACTACGATACTGGTCTTTAAGAAAAACCGGGTTAACCGCGATGTCCTCTTTATCGATGCCAGCAATGAGTTTGAAAAGGGCAAGAACCAGAACAACCTGTCCGATGCCAATATCGAAAAGATCATCAAAACTTATCAGGCCCGTCAGGATGTCGAAAAATACGCTCACCTGGCCAGCCTTGAAGAAATGGTTGAAAATGACTATAATTTAAACATCCCCCGCTATGTGGATACCTTTGAAGAAGAGGAGCCCATTGATTTAGATGAAGTTAATCGGCTGCTGAAAGAGGATGATATAGCAATTGCCAGACTGGAAGAAGAAATTAATGCGCAGTTGCGGTTATTGGGGGTTGAGGTGTAGATTTTTTCAATAATAATATTTTTAGATCAATAACATGAGGACACTATTTAAGTTGTTAAAAAAGTTTTTTTAATAAATTTATTGATTAAGAGGTGAAAGATATGGTTGAAATTTTTGAATTAGTGAACGAAAAATCAGAGCGAAAAAATGAAATTGCAAGAGCTATGTCAGATTTAGAATTATATCCGGCAATTGTAGAAGAAGAAACAGAAATAACTAAATACACAAAACTGCCATTATCAAAGATGGCAACACTGGGGGTTGCCTTTGAGCCTTTGTCAGCCGCCCTACAAACTGTTGTAAGTGGTGGTCAGGCGACAAGTGGCCTATACAGAGTAACTGTTCCGCCAGGTGGCCAGTTAGCACAATTTAAAGATGGTTCAGGATACCTGGGCAGTGTTTTAACACAAAATGGTGCAGTGGGTGGCGGACAGGCAGTTCTTAATCCGATTGCTTTTAATCCGACAATGCTTTTTATGGCAGCTGCATTAGCCAGTATTGACAAAAAACTTGATTCCATTCTGGAGATACAGCAGGAAATGTTGGCGTTTCTTGTGCAAAAGGAGCGCTCGGAACTCAAGGGTGATCTAGCTTTCTTAATGGACACAATAAATAATTATAAGCATAGCTGGAATAACGAAAAATTTAAAAACAACAATCATATCAAGGTCCTTGACATCAAACAGGAATCCGGAAGAAAGATTGATTTTTATCGTGAACAAATAAAAACAAAAATTAAAAAGAAATCTTTCTTTCATAGTGATCAGGGTGTTAAAAAACAACTTAATAAAATACAAACAGAATTTAAAGACTATCATCTTGCACTATATCTGTATGCATTTTCTTCTTTCTTGGAAGTCATGCTTTTAGAAAATTATGAATCGGCATATTTAGATAACATAGCTAAAAAAATCGAAGATGCTTTATTTGAATATCGTGAACTTTTTGCAGATTGCTATGAACAAATAGAAGGAAATGCCAAATCATCAGTACAGTCTCACTTGTTTAAAGGTTTAGCAAGTGCTAACAAGGTAGCCGGGGAGACCTTGGCAAAGATCCCTGGTATTAGCAAATCGCAAATTGACGAAACGCTTATTGAAAATAGCGAAAAACTCGGTACATTTGGAGTAAAAAGAACAGAGAATACCATGCAACAACTAATTGAAAGAGATAGTACCTGCGTAATTCCTTTTGTGGAAAACATTAATACCATCAACAGACTTTATAATCAGCCAATGGAGCTTCTATTTGATAATGAAAATGTTTATATTGGGGCAGCAGTGTAAAGTGAGGTAAAATTAATGCAATTAGGTAAGATTGAAAAAATTGACGATTTACGTTGTATTTGGCCACATGAAGCATATGATTTTTCACAATGGTTGGCCCAGGATGAAAATCTTCAATTATTAAGCGATACAATTGGAATTGACATTGTACTTGAAGAAATTGAGTCATCAGTTGGTGATTTTAATGTTGATTTATATGCCTATGAAGAGGGAACAAAGCGAAAAATTATCATTGAAAATCAGTTGGAAAATACAGATCATAATCATCTGGGTAAAATTATTACATACGCGTCCGGAAAAGAAGCCGAGGTGATTATTTGGATTGTTAAACGAGCAAGAGATGAACATAAAAATGCTATTGAGTGGCTTAATCAGCATACGGACGAAAACATTGGATTTTTTCTTTTAGAGATAGAATTATGGAAGATTGATGATTCGATACCGGCACCCAAATTTAATATTGTCGAGCGCCCAAATGATTGGGCAAAAACGATGAAAGCCGTTGAAGGTTTATCAGATATAAAAAAACTTCAGCTGGAATTCTGGCAGGCGTTTAATCAATATGCTTTTGAAGAAAAAGACTTCGGTAAATATTTTTCTAAAAGAAAGCCACAAGCGCAGCATTGGTATGATATGAGTGTAGGCAGTTCAGCTTATCACTTAGGGTTAACAACAAATACTCAAAAAAATTTACTGGGTGTAGAGATATATATCAATGACGACAAGGAGTTATTTGAACATTTTAAAACCAGGAAAGTTGAAATAGAGAATGACGCAGGCACCCCACTTGAATGGAAAGAAGCGTCGAAGGCATGTCGTATTCTTGCGGTAAAAAACGGTAATATTAAGGATGATGAAAGTGCCTGGAATCAATATTTTGATTGGTATTGCGAGATGACAATCAAGTTTAAGGAAATTATTAAGAAGTATAATAATTGATTAATTAAATGATAGATTTCATTCTTGAGTCAAGTTTCGTTGCGTTGAGCAAGACTTGCCACCGGTGCCAGGTAACTATAAGCATAAATCAAAAGAGTGTTTTTAATACTATTGGTACATTAATAACATTGGAGGGAAAACAATATCTGCAAAGCAATTAAAATTCCGCATGGTAAAAATGTACATTAATAACATTGGAGGGAAAACAATGAAAGGAAATAAATATTACACATTGGAAGGTTCATTTGTAGAAAATCTTCCTGAACAAAAAGAAATGGAAAAAGCCATTAAGGCACATCTTGAATATCTTGATATTGGGTTTAAGGATGGATCAGTTCTCTTATCTGGTCCCAAAGTTGGTGCTGGCGGGGGGATAGTTATAGTGAGATGTGAAGATATTGAAAAATTTTATAATGATGATCCATTAGTAAAAGCAGGTATTCAAGAATATAGAATTACCGAATTTAAGATTCATAAATGCCAAGATTTTCTAACTGGTTGGTTTGAGTAATTATTTTTGGATTAATAAGAGCAGCTAAGAATGATCTGCCGAAAAGGATAAAGGCCTTAAAGTTTATCATGTCGAATAGCAGTTTTTCAGTATACCCAATTGGAAGGAAGAAAAATGCAGAAACAGAATGTTTTATTGATCATAAACTCAGTTGCGGGAAGGAAAAAGGCCAACAGGAAGATGTATCAGATTGTCAACACGCTTTGTGAAAATAATTGTAAAACCACTATTTTCACGACCACTAAAAGGGGCGAGGCGACTGAGCTGGTCATTCAATATGGCAGTGATTATGATAAAATAATCTGTGCCGGTGGTGATGGGACATTAAATGAGGTCATTTCAGGACTCGTCCGCCTTAAAAAGAAAATCCCGCTCGGCTATATTCCAACAGGGACAACCAATGATCTGGCCAACTCTCTGGGATTGCCGACGAAATATCATCTGGCCATAAATACGGCGATGGGAAGGCAAATCCAGAGCCACGATATTGGGGCATTCAATAAAGATAAATACTTCACATACATGGCATCTTTTGGGGCCTTTTCAAAAGTATCCTATTCTACACCCCAATGGCTAAAAAACTCCTTTGGATATATGGCATATATTTTAAACGGGATCATTAGTATTCCTAGAATCCACGCTTATAAGGTTACGGTAGCGGTTGATGGAAATGAAATCTCTGGTGATTTTCTATTTGGATCGGTTTCCAATACAAAAAGAATCGGTGGGGTTGTCAAATTTTTGGAGTCTGAAGTGTCTTTTGATGATGGCAAATTTGAAGTTCTCTTAATCAAAAATCCGACTAAATTAAAAGATCTGAGAGGGATTAACAAAGGTTTGTTTGAGCATCAGTATGATAACAATAATATCACATTCCTGAAAGCTGACACGATTTCCTTTGCTTTTGAAGATTGTGCATCATGGACGATTGATGGCGAATTTGCCGGAAGGTTCAGTGATGTTCAAATCAAAAACCTTCCGTGTATGGTCCAGTTTATCACTTTATAAAAGTAGTTCCCAAAATCTGAACCAGGAAAGAGACAAGGGATATGCATGGCATACAGCCATTGGTTTGCAAGCAGTTGAAGGATCGATTCCTTCTGAGTATCTTGTAAAAACGGCTATTTAAAATATTGAAGGCCAGATCACACTTACTGATAAAAACCATCAGCTATTTAAAGACAAGGAGAAAACTATGAGCAGATTTGCCGTGATTGATACAGAGACCACCTGGGAGGATGCGGTCATGTCCGTGGGGATTGTCATTGCCGATTCGGACAATTTCAATTTAATCGATAAGCGCTATTACATCCTAACCCCATATAAGGATCATGGCGGGATGTACGCTTCAGCCCTTTATGTCAAGGGCATCAAACCGGACCTTGAAGGCGGGCGAAAAGAAGCAATGGATGATCTGGCAGACTTTCTGTCTGATTATCAGACGAGGGATATGTTTGCCTACAATGCTTTATTTGATTACCGCCATCTGCCGGAATTTAAACATCTGGCCTGGTACGATATCATGAAGCTGGCGGCCTATCGGCAGCACAATTTAAGCATTCCTGATTGCGCTGAGTGTCATGGCACCGGCCGACTTAAGCGGGGTTATGGTGTGGAGAGCATTTATCGGATGTTAAGCCGTGATTCCCAATACTGTGAGCTGCACAACGCCCTGACAGATGCTGTTGACGAGTTGTCAATTATGAGGATGCTCAACCATGAAATCGCTAAATACGCAGTGGCCAGGATTTGATAAGAATCTTCCAGGAAAGGGAAGTGCTTATGGAAAAAACAAAAGTAAAACTGCTGATGATTTTGGAAATTTTAAAGGAAACCGATGAGCATCATCCGCTGACGGCCAATGAAATCATTGAAAAGCTGAGCCTTAATGGGATTAAGGCAGAACGTAAATCAGTTTGCCGGGATATCAATGCGCTGATGGGATTTTATAATGATTCGGCTGACAGCGGCTATGAAATTGCCTTGTCTAATGGCAGGCCCAAAGGTTATTATATGGCCAGTCGCCGTTTTGAAGACTGGGAACTTAAAGTTCTGATTGATGCCGTCTGGCAGGCGCGATTTTTAACAAAATCCCGGTCGGAAGCCTTGTCGAATAGCTTAAGAATGCTGGCCGGTGCCGAGAGCCGGAAAGTCCTGCAGAATGTGACACCGGTGCGATCTTGCGCCAAAACCAGTAAGGTAAAAGTTGCTGACCATATTGACACTCTTCTTAAGGCTATTCGAAAAGGGCGCAAGGTGAAATTCAAATATGAGTACACCGATATCAATATGGATCGGCACACCCGTTTTGACGGCAAGGAATACCTGATCAATCCCTATGCCCTGAAATGGAATGGTGACCGTTACTATTTAATTTGCAATTATGACAAGTATGATGATTTGTCTTTTTATCGGCTGGATCGGGTTGCTGACCTTGAGATTACCGAATTACCGGTCAAACCGGCCCAGGACGTTGTCGGGCCTAATCCTTCCATGAAGATTGAAGAATTTGTTTCTAAAAGTCTCTACAGTTATGGAGGCGAGAGCATGCGCGTTGTTTTGTGCATCAAACCCTTTATGGTTGATGAGCTGATCGACTATTTTGGCGAAGATCTAAAATTTAGAGAAAACGGATCAGAAGGGGAGTATGAAGTTCACGTCAGCGTTAATAATGGAGATGGTTTGTATTACTGGCTCTTGCAACATGGTGAGAATGTCAAGGTTGTCTCGCCTGATCCGGTGCGAAATGAACTCTTAAGACGCATTGATACGATCAGAAGTTTATATTAAGCGATAGTCTGTTTACCCAAAAGCAGTGATTAATCTTTTGCCTGTCCCAATTTTGTCCTAATCATTGATGTATGATTAAGAAAAAGGAAAAGAGGTAGAAAAATGAAAACTGCAAAACTGGTGATAGGTATTATTTCAATGGTTCTATCGGTGTTTGTTTTATTTCAGTCCTGTGCAGCGGGAATGGCCAATACCCTGTCATCAAACGGTCAGTTGGGCGGAACGGGTGGCATTTTTGTGGCCATTTGTCTGATGATTGCGGGGATTATCGGCGTTGCGACCCGTAATTCGGTTAAAAATGGCGGTGCCCTGACAGCCGCTGGTTTCTGTCTGGCGGGCGCTCTAATTGGCGGTGTTATGGCCGGAGATTACTCGGATCTCTATATCTGGTCCTTTATCGCCTGGGCTTTTGGTGCGGTTTACCTGGTCGATGGCTTTTATTGTGAAACAGGCCGACTGAATCTGAAAGTCTGGATGCTGGTGCTGGCTCTGATCATTCTTCCCCCGGTGGGGATTGTCCTGCTTTGGATTGATCGCCCTTTCAAATTGTCATCAAGGATTGTGACGACAGTGATCGCGGCAGTGGCGATTATGGTCATGGCGACAAATATAATGGGCGGGGATGGCACTTCAAACAGCAGCCAGGCGTCGGCTTCTGAGTCTTCGCAAAACGACCAGGTCTCACCGACAAGTGTCAATGCCGACAGCAGCAATGCCTCGGAAAAGACCTATGGATTGGGCGAAAACTGGACAGTTGATGGTGCCTTGTCGCTCACCTTTACAGCAGCCGCGGTGACAGCTGATCGCAATCAGTTTGATGAAAGCAATCCGGCCCAGGTTGTGATTCTGACCTATGATTATGACAATCTGGGAATTGATAATGAATATATGGATCTTTATATTTCATCCAGCAATTTTAAAGTGATTGACTCGGCCGGCGTTATGGCCGATACCTATCCGGCCACCACAGAATATCCGCAGGAAACACCAGTCGGCGCCAAATGTGTCGGTGCTCAGCAAGCCTATGGCCTGACAAATCCGGGTGGTGTTATTACCGTTCAGGTGGAAATCTATGGCAACGGAATGGAAAAGCATGAAGCCGTTTTTGAACTACCGGTTAGTTAGAAGATTTGCCTGGTGACGGATTCTTGTGATACTAGTTTAGTGACTGGTCTGGTATCGGGTTCGATTCTTTATTTTTGAAACGTGAGAGTGATTATATGTTAATTGTTATAGAAAAGCAGGAGAAAATATTCAATGAAAAATACCCAATTTAATCAGCAATTTGAATTAGGATCAAATATTCGTCTACCCTTTGAGCCAAAAGGAGAAGCACTGGCGTTACGTGAAGAGTTAAGAAATGGTTTAGAGAAATTGGAACCCCGAAAATATAATCATTTAATTGCTTCTCTAGCGACCAATGAAAAAGCATTTTTTGATGTAGAAAATGTTTTGTTTTACAATATTGGATCAGGAGCTTTTTCCCATTTGATGTTGGATGAACTATCATTTTCTCTAAAGGAAAGTGATAAATGGCAGAGGGAAAAATACAAATACGTTTATGGTTTGGAAGAAAAAGAACATTCCAGAGAAATAAGTGATCCCTTGATGGAATTTTGCTTTACAATTGATAAAATGGCATCAAACAAAAAGCCGCTTGATTATTGGTATGCTTTTAAGAATGGTAAAATTAAGCTGATTGATTTTGTTAAGCCAAAGAAATTTGGTCTATACATAGGTATTAAAGCACCCCAAAAATACCCTAATCTAACTGGTTTGATAAAACCATTACTCGACGGGATTATTTCTGCTTTTCATTATCAGAATCCGATTGAACCAGGTGCAATTTCTTTTATAGCAGAAAAACTGAAGATCGAAAATGAAGAACTAGTAATGCTTTTCGATCAGCATGATTATGAATTCCTGGGAGAACGAAATCTTGTTTCCTGTTATCGTAATGGGATTAAATGGAATCCGGAAGATGAAAAATGTACTAGTGTCAATATCAAACAGAAAAAAGCGCTTGTTAACGAGGTAATGATTTCGGGAAAAGTGGAAAAATAAATGGAAATATTAATCCGCCAGCTGAGCTGGGGAGAATAGGGTAAACGGAAGTGTAACGCATGTCGAGAAAAAGCCTCCCATGGTAAGATAATGTTGGTGTCGTAAGCCAATATAAAAAACATAGGAGGCGGTCCCAATGGACAGATCAAAGCAGATGCAAAAGAAATATTAAAGAAAGTGTGTGCTTATAAAGGTGTAGTAATAATTAAAGGTCCGACTAAATACTAGTTCACTATCTATCGCAGTTTGAATTGATCAATCATCTGTTTTAACAGAATTGATTGCCCGGAAAGTTCTTCACTGGCAGCAGCACTTTCTTCGGCCGTGGCCGAGTTCTGTTGAACAACCTGGGCAACCTGATCAACGCCCGTATTGATCTGAGCAATACCGGTGGCCTGTTCATTGGATGCTTCAGCAATATTGCCGATTAAATCAGTGACTTCAACAATTCCACCGACAATATCATCCAGAGCATTGGCTGTTTCATCAGCGATTTTAGTGCCCTCCGCAACCTTGCTAATGGAGCCTTCAATCAAGTCGGTCGTTTCTCTGGCGGCATCTGCACTTCGGGCAGCAAGCGTCCGAACTTCTTCGGCCACGACTGCAAATCCTTTACCATGTTGTCCAGCTCGAGCTGCTTCCACTGCCGCATTCAAAGCCAGAATATTGGTCTGGAAGGCAATATCGTCAATAACTTTAATGATTTTGGAGATATCTTCGGATGATTTGTTGATGGCCACCATCGATTCTTGCATTTCTGCCATCTGACGGTTGCCTTTGTCGGCATTCCCCATCACATCGGTTGCCAACTCTCTGGCTTTGTTGGCATTAATGGCGTTATTTTTGGTTTGATCCGCAATTTCTGCCATCGATGCCGTTAGTTCCTGAATGGAACTGGCTTGCTCCGTTGACCCCTGAGCCAATGATTGACTGCTGTCGGAAATTTGGTTTGCGCCGGCATTTACCTGTTCCGCGGCATTGTTAATATCACCCAATAATGTATTCAATGTTCTTATAATGGTGTTAAGAGCATCTGAAATCACATTGAAATCACCGCCAAAAGAGCTGACATCGTTCAGATGGAGATTGCCTTTGCTGATTTCACCAGTGACAGTGGCTATTTCGGTGACAATCGTTTTAAAGTTACTGCCCATATTATTGACCGCTTGTTTTAAAACATCGAAGCTGCCCATATAATAGCCGTCAACAGTGACATCCAGGTTGCCATCTGCGATGGACGCCATAACATTTGCGACTTCTTCCATCGGTTTGGTCATAACCTCGAGAATTCCGTTCATCCCGCTGATCAGTTCATGCCAGGAACCGCTGAATTTGGTTTCATCAGCCCGGACTTCCAGATCTCCCTGCATGGCTGCAGTAGCCAGGATTAAGGCGTCGCTGATAAGGTTATCGATGGATTCTTTTACCGCATGCAGATTTTTCTCAATTTCATTGAACTGCTCATAAACCTCACCTGTATATTCGCCGGGTTCTTGGATATTCATATCAAAGTCCAGATTTCCGGCTGCTAAACGATGTAAATTATTAGCCAGACGGTTGATTTCGATTTCTGAATATTTACTGATGCTCGCAGTTGCGCTCGTATTAAATGACGTTTCAACATAGCCGATGGTCTGTCCCTTTTTATCGATAATCGGAGTTGTATCCATGCGATAATGGCCGCCTCGATACTCAAAGGGATATTCAATTCGACCAGTTTTACGGTAAGCCTTCACCCCGCAATTCTCGTTTTTACACATATCCAAATTTGATTTACAACAGTCATCGCCATAAAGCGATTCCCGACTGCCATCTCTGCCAGTTGCGATTCTCAGATCTTGAAGAGTCTTATTGATAAATGTCCACTTCAAATCATTATCGACAACGGTAATGCGATACGGCATGGCATCAAGAATGGCTTGAAAGAAATCCCGCTTGTCAGCCAGCGTTTGTAATGCCTGATTGACATGTTCAATCCCCTTTTGATAGTCACCAATCATCGAAGGCGTTTGATAATTCTCCTGATCGGGCTCATTTTTCACCATTTCAGGAAGCTGAATCAAGTAATCATTCAGGGTGCTCAAATGTGATTGAAGTTCCACCAGATTCTGACCAATGATATCCTGATCTGATGGGGGGACATCGATATCAGTCATTTTTCCCTGGGCCAGTTTTTCTGTTATTTTTGAATAAAAGGTCATATTGTCCGCAATTGTATAAAGTGCTGTGGCCACTTCCCCTAGCTGATCATTGGCGGCTTCGGTTTTAATGCTGGCTGTTATATCGCCATTAGCCAAGCGATTTGCAGCCACAGACAAACTGCTTATCCGGTTTGAAATCCCCTTAAGGCTAAAAATACTTACGGCAATCATCATGACGATACCAAAAGCAAAAATTGCCAGGAGACTGTTTTGAATATCAGTAAACTGAGGTGAATTCTGACTGGCTACTTTCATTGCTATACCAGCCGTCACACAAAAAATCAGAATTGCTGGCAGCACGACAGTCTGTAGAATTTTTGACATAAAGCTTTTTTTCTGTCCCATTCCATACTCCTATATTTATACTTATTAATGAGTAATTGCCACCATCACTGTTCCAGAAGGACTCCTTAATAAAACGATTACGCAATCGATGTTGTTTCACTTCATAGCCCAAGCATTTGGCTGACATATTCAATAATCGTTATTATTATATATGATAGTAATCGTAAATTCAACTTCATTTTTTGTTTTTGACATGAGAGAAAATGACGGATGCACTTAGTTTATAGATATTCTAATTTGATTGAAAAGGATAGTGC
>JASGLP010000058.1 GCA_030156895.1 Eubacteriaceae bacterium
GTGGCGTGAGCTGCCACAATCCTGAAATCCAGCGTTTCTATGGTTCTATTTGAGCCTGTTTTTTCAGCTCTAGTTTTTCATAGCTCACTTGACACTATCATTCAGTCTTCTTACAGACTTTTGCACCAATCATAAACAGAACGACAAAATAAGCGAACAATACCCCGACATGCAACAGCTGCTGATTAAAGCTTTCTCCGCTTGTCCGCATAGCCAGATTGGTGTGGGTCAGCGGTAAAATATAAATAAATCCGCGCAGAATCGTTGGCATTCGATCAATGGGAAAGAAGGTTCCGCATAAGAAAGACATGGGTGTGATGACAAAGCTGGTAAATTTAGACATATCCGCATGAGATTTTACTAAAAGCCCCATTAGAAAACCCAGGGCTGAAAATGTAAAGCAGTTTAACAGGGCCACAAATAAAAAGTAAGGAGTTATTACTAAATCCGTGGTGAAAATTGACACCATAATCATAATCAGCGAAGCCGAATAGACCCCGTAAAAGACCCCGCCAATAATTTTCCCAACCGCATAAACGGTCATATTAATCGGTGAAATCATATAGGCTTCAAAGGTCTTATAGAAGATCCTTGAGATATTGATCGTGTTGGCCGTATTGTTAAAAGACATCATCATGGTGTTCATGGCGATAATCCCGGGAATGACATAGGCCATATAAGACATCCCGTCAACTTCCATGCCGTCACCCAGTCCCCAACCAAAAGCTATTAAATAAAGAAGTGGTGAAACCAGGGCGCTGGTTGTTGTCGCAAAGAATTTTCGCTTAAAAACAACGCCTTCCTGCCATAATATTCCGTATAATCCCTGCATTATGATTCCACCCTTCTGTTTGTAAATTTAAGAAATACGTCTTCCAGATTGGAAGAACGAATCCGCACGTCCGTTTCAATATCTTTTGCATAATTAGCCGCCTGATCACGGGTATCGAAAAAGACTTCCTGGGTTGCTCCGTTTTCGAAATACTCAACGACAACTTTACCGACTTCATCGATCAGGTTGGCCGGAGTATCGATCTGTATCATTTTCCCTTTATTAATCAAGCCGACCCGATCACACAGTATTTCTGCTTCCTCGATATAATGGGTCGTTAATAATACCGTCAGGCCATCATTTTTTAGGTTCTTCAGCAGGTCCCACATTTTTCGTCTGGCACCGGCATCCAGGCCAACGGTCGGCTCATCCAATAAAAGGAGCTTAGGCTTATGCATCAAGGCTCTGGCTATCATCAGTTTTCGTTTCATCCCGCCGGAATAGGTTTTGGCCAGCGAATCCCGGCGGTCAGAAAGCTCGATAAAAGAAAGCAGCTCTTCAATTCGCTGTCGTCGTTCTTCTTTTTTAAGACCATATAAAATACCGATGACTTCCAGATTTTCCCAGGCCGACATCTCCGGCTCCAGATTATTCATCTGGGGGACTACCCCGATTTTGGCTTTAACAGAGGTCAGGTTTCTGTCCACGCTGTCTCCATCCACCTCGATATCGCCGGAATCTTTTGCGGTGATCGTCGAGATCATTCGGACCGTTGTTGTTTTTCCAGCCCCGTTGGGTCCCAGGAAACCAAAGAACTCTCCGTCTTTAATTTCCAGATTTAAATGGTCCACTGCTGTCAGTTTTCCAAATGTTTTAGTTAAATCAACCAGTTTAAGCATGCTTCTCCTCTTCTTCCATAATTATTTCAAATGCTGCTTTTCTTAGCGCACAGTCCTCCATACTGTCAGGCTTATCACCGCCATTTACTATGCTTCTGGCCGGACATGACCCGGCACAGTAGTCTTCATATTCGCAGGCCTGACAACGCTGCGGTAAATCAGGCTTTAGTTTAACGATCCGGTACGTCTCAGGCTGATACAGATTTCCCATATAATAATTTTTATCGTTAATTAGTGTCCCACAGGGATACATTTCCCCATCCGGCAGAACCACCAGAGCCTGACCCAGGGATGCATAACAGTAATCCTTCTGAGTGCAGGAAGTTTTAAGCCGTCTTCTGGCATCCTCAACTTCCCTGATGATGATTTTTTTGCCGGTCAGAGTCTCCAGTTCTTTTGTCTGTTGATAGGCCAGCCGTAAATATTTTCTTAAATCCTGGCAAGATGCCTTCTTGATATTATTTTCCTTAACCCGCCTGGTCTCCCGCAGAAGATCCAGACCGATACCAGCCACATTGCCCAGATAAAAGGCCATGTTTACCAAGTCCGGTAAGGTTTCGATGTTTTCATCAGTAATGACCGCGTTTAAATTTACCTTTACGCCCTGACCACCGAGTTCTTTAACCCCGTTAACAACCGCCCCGGTTTTACCTCGCATTTTTTCATTAACCGCCGGCGGTCCGTCCAGGCTGATGCCCAGGCGAACCCCCATTTTTTTTAAGGCGGCTGCCATTTTTTTATCGATTAATGAACCATTGGTCTGAATTTGTATTTTTGTCTTTAACTGTTTCTCTTTGACGATCGCATCAATTTCCTCAACCAGTTTAAAATTCAGCAGCGGCTCCCCTCCGGCTAACTGAAGTTTAAAGGGTCCACCTGGCAGCGATAGAGCTTTTTTTGCCGTCTCGAGATTCATATAATCTTTTTTTTGCCGGCATCAGCGTAGCAATACCGGCAGCCTAAATTGCAGTCATCTGTCATCCACAAGACAAGATATGAGATATCTTTAAAAATTTCACCCTTCACTGTATTCCTCAATATCTCCTTCAATCTCCATATAAATGGCTTTGAGTTTATCCAAAGTTTCTTCTTTGGCGTCCCACATTTCTCTTTGGGCGGCTTCTAAAAGCCGTTCTGTCATGGCGTGGATGGCCCAGGGGTTGACCGAATTAATCCATTCCCTGCGCTCTTCATTAAAGAGAAAGTTCTCACTGATTTTTTCATACATCCAGTCTTCCACAATATCTGAAGTGGCGTCCCAGCCAAAGACAAAGTCAACCATTCCGGAGATTTCCTGGGCCCCCTTGTAGCCATGTTCTTTCAGACCATTAAACCATTTGGGATTAAGGATTCGCGAACGCATGATTTTGGCGGTCTGTTCTTTGGTCGTATTCATCTTAACCCGCAGCGGATCTGAGGTATCCCCACAATAAGATTCCGGTTTTTGTCCAGAAGCGGTTCGCACCCCAGCGATCAGACCACCATGATAATTGTAGAAATCATCACTTTCCAGCATATCAATTTCCATGGATGATTCATTTTTAACGGTAATCTGGGTTTTTGATAGCCGTCTTTTAAAGGTCTCAACCGCTTTTTTGCCATGGAATTTCTTGCCATAGGCATTGCCGCCCCAGAAAGAATAAATTTCTCCCAGGTCGGTGTAGGAATCCCAGTTTTTACTGTTAATCAGCTGGGTAACTCCAGCGCCGTAAGTTCCCGGCGGATCGGAGAAAATACGCATCCCCGCATCTTCCTGAGCGGATTCAATCGAGGCGCCGTTGGCAATCAGCTCTCTGATTTCTTCCTCGAAGTTCATTTTAATAAAATTTTCTTCGTAGGATTCATCCTGACTGGCCGCCAGATTGATAGCTTCCTCAACCAGCTCAATCATATTGGGGAAGGTATCTCTAAATAAACCGGAAATTCGTAGAGTCACATCTACTCGCGGACGACCCAGTTTCTTAACCGGGATTACTTCCAGGCCGATAACCTTGTCAGAATTCTCCAGCCATTTGGGCCGGATTCCGATCAGATAGAGGATTTGGGCCAGGTCATCGCCCGATGTTTTCATCGTTTCACCGCCGTATACAACAATTGCGACAGTTTTAGGAAATTCTCCCTTATCCTTCTTATAGCGCTCGATCAGCTGATCACCCAGCTGTTTTCCCACCTGCCAGGCTGCCCGGGTCGGGATAGCCGAAGGATCGATGGCATAAAAATTTCGACCAGTGGGCAGGATTGAAACCTTGCCTCTTGTTGGCGCCCCAGACCCTCCCGGCGGCACAAACTGTCCATTGATGCCTTTGACTAAATGTTCCATTTCTTCGGTTGTCCGCTTAACTTTTGGTTCAACCGACTCTTCGATAAACTTAAAAACCTGTTTGATTGCTGCGTTTTCGCGATCCTTCAGATTATTTGCTACAAGAATTGCTTGGGTGCTCGTCGAATCCCAACCGCTTTCATAAAAGTCATGAATGAGTTTTCGACTTAAACGCTCCACATCATTCCATTTCATCAGGTTGGTAATGCCGGTGCCATCCACTTTTTCCGGATTATCTTTCAGGTCTTCATAATCAAATCCCATCAGATCGCAGGTTGCCATAGTCAGTGACGGAACTTTACCGTTTGATAAACGGGTCAAGGCACAGATCATCAGCTCCAGCTTTTCTTCTTTAGGGGCATTGCCAAATAGGTGAAGGCCATCTTTAATCAGGGTGTTTTTGATTTCTTCCACCCAGATATGCAGCTTTTCAATGAATTCCTTAAAATCTGCCTTCATTGATTCTTTGTCGATATCCAGATCAAGCAGATAGTTTTCTTTGATCACAATCTCTTCGATTTCCTGCTGCAGGTATGGCAGTTTACCGGTATCCGTCGCCTGAGCCTGATAATACTGTTTTAAAAGATCATCCACCTCTTCCATTTCCTCGTAAGTATCACTCAGTGTCAAGGATGGAATCAGATGGTCAAGGATCACCGCATAAGACCGGCGTTTCGCCTGAATGCCCTCGCCTTCAACCGTTATGCTATAAGGATAGAGATGAGGAATACCGGAAATCGCCAGATCCGGATAACAAGATTCGGATAACCCGATTTCTTTGCCCGGCAGCCATTCCAGGGTTCCGTGGGTCCCGACATGAATGACCACATCAGCCTTAAAACCGTATTTCAGCCATTTATAGAATGACAAATACTGGTGGGGCGGGACAATATCCGAACTGTGATAAACCTCTTCGGCCTTGTCTTCATAACCTCTTGGGGGCTGGAGACCAATAAAAATATTGCCGTTTAAGATTCCCGGAACCGGCAATTTATCATCGTGTACCATTTTTTCTCCGGGCGGGTTACCCCAATCCCGAATCATTTCTGTACGGTTCTTCCCACTAAAGTTTTCAAACCAGCTGCGATAAGTATCGCCAGTAATAATTTCACATGACCGCTCAATGACCTTTTCCGCCGGCAGCCATCGTTCATCATTACTGACCGCGTCAATAATCCGGTTGATGATGTCATCGCCATCTACAAATTCATACTCCGTCTGAATGCCGTCAGCCTTAAAAGCTTCAACCATATCGTAAACCGATTTGGGCGTATCCAGGCCAAAGGCACAGCCGATCATATCATTGCGCGGCGGCATGTTATGAAAAAGAATGGCTACCTTTTTATCTTCATTTTCGATATGAGAAAGTCTCGCCCAGCTGATCGCCAGCTCACAAAGTGATTTGACCCGATCGGCTATCGGCAGATGAATCCGCCTGTCCCCAATTTCATCCTTTATGAATTTTGTATAGGCAAAAGTGAAAGAAATAATCTGACCGTCAAATTCCGGATAGTAGACAGAACCGGGAAAGGACATGGCATCGATTCCGCGTAGGTTGGTTTCCCAGTCTTCATAGGTCTGATAGGTGGAAAAACCCTGAATAACCGGCACATCGATGGGTTCAAAGATACTTTTTTCCACCGTTCTTGAGCCGTCGCCCGGGTCAGACAGAATGCTTAAGGAATAGCCCATGGTATTAATAATGGCATCGACGATCCTCTCTCCATTCTGCATCAGGATATTGTCAACGACCCAGTGCGCACCCTTGCAGCCAACAGCCGGATTCGGTACGGATGCCGTATACACAGGCAGGGCAAAACCACCCTGGACAGTTACTTCGTCAATCAGGGCGTCGATATGGGCCATATTCTTTTCGTGCATATAACGGCTGTAAACCAGGATTCCAATGACCGGTTTGGCGCTTTTTCTGGCTTCTTCAAGCACTTCCTCTAAAGGTTTTTGGCCATTCCGCTGGTAAATCCCCTCCCAGCTGGAATGAACTGCTTCTTCATAATCAATAGCCAGTTTTCCGTAGACAGATCCTAGATACTTGAATAAATTCAGGCAATTTGCATCACTGGGATCCAGGGCATACTGAGCAATCTTACTGTGCTCCAGGAGCGATATGTTTGATTTTTTTAGGACCAGCTGATTTTCGTCATCACAGCCAGACCAGATAAAAAACCGTTTGTCGCTAAAGGTCTCCATAATCTCAGAAAAACTCTTAAACTGGGTCAGGCCACCATGGATAAAGATAAAGATGAAATCCGCATCGGCTAAAATTTTATAAGCTTTTTGTCGTTTTTCCTGATCATCATCTGTTTCATACGAATTAAGGAAGTTGACCTGAATATCCGCAGTTTCTTCACCTAGATTCTTTACTGCCTGTCGCATGGTATAGGAATTGTCCATGGGTGAGAAGATCATCGCTATTCGGTACATAATAACCGCCTCTCAATCCCTGCATTAAGCATCTGGGAAAGATCTTGTATCGATTTCTCAATAACAGAATCTTTATCTTGACTCCCTGAATAAGAAGCCTCCATCTCTACATCCAGACTTTCAGCCATTTGTTTAAATTGTTTTGAAATTTCATCTTCAATCTCGGCACTGCTTAAGAGTCCCCAGTTTAACTGGTCTAAAAGATGCACATAAAGAACTGATGCGACAACCAGTTCAGGGATTCGATCAATTTTTTCTAAGGCTTCAATATAGTCAGGTTTTATAACCTGTTCTTTCCTGGCAAAAGCTTCCCATAGTTTTTCCTGGCTGATCCCAAAACGCTGTGTTCTTCTAATCACACTTTTTTGCAGTTCCGGACATAAACCTGTCTGCAGATACAGGGCTTCTTTAACCGCTGGTTTCACGGCTCGACCAATCAGCTCGCCTAGTTTACAGTGCTTGCCGGCAAAATTATAAGTGTTTTCTGACTCAGCATTGGCGATAATAATCGTCCCGTCTGTTCCCGACCCGGTGGCCAGGCCATTTGAATACTTGCTGCCTTCCATCAATTCCTGGATGGCTGCAGTTTTAGCTTCCGTACAGGTTACCAGGACTCTAGTCATGGTTTCTGCCGGCAGATTACCGTTAATGTGAAGAATTATATTAATGGTCCCCGGTTTAACTTGCTCATGTTTGCCATTTTTTTCATGCCAGGAAGATGGATCTCCAACCCGGCCGCCATTGACTTCAATGCCACCGGTCACAATGGCTGTTACTTCAATTTCTTCAAAGCTTTCTGCGCGGATGGCCACATTATCCATCGAAGCCGCGGTTGCTATTCCGGCGGTAGTCTTTGGATCCAGACCAATCTCTTTTGTGATGATTTTCATATGCTCATCAATGGTATCCGCTTTCATTGAACAGGCCATACCGGCTCCTGGATTGGAGTCATGATTATAAACGCATTTCAAGTCCTCCTGATAACCCCCATTAATATGAGCAGTTGATAAAACACTGCGTTTTCCCGTAAAAGGTATGACGATGCTTTTCTGGTAGCGGTGAACTTTTTCACCAGTTGGTAAAGTATATATTATCAAGCTTTTCTCCTCTTTCTCCACTATAACACCGCTCTCATCGGGACAACTTCCGGTTTACTTTGTTTTTCCTGTTGAAGCAGATGAATCAAATCACAAGATTTATCACAATGAATGACTTCAGATTTGTCAGTTTTATAGATTTCATTGATCTCCATCTGTGGCCGATAAGAAATAACTTTTTTCCCGGCTTTAACGGCAGCTTTAAGAAGATCAAGATTTTTTTCGTTGATTTTTCGAATCGGAAATCCTGAGTCAATCACCGTATCAACCGACTCCATCATCTTTATTGCAGCCCGGTAACTGAGTTCACTGATCTCGTCAAAAGCCTGCTCGCTGCGAATGGCAATGCCCATGGTTCTGGCAATCTCATAATCGATATCGTTCTCATGAATGACCCCGGTAACTGTGCCAATCTGATGCTTGGAAAGGGTTCTGTAAATTGGTGTTCCACAGCCATTTCCACCGATGACAAAAACGCTTGGCTTCTGTCTGTTTTCAAGTTCAATGGTTCCCAGCAGATTGTTAAAGGCAGCATTTTTAATACCGTAAAGCTCATTAATCATTTCTTCACTAACCACATCTTCCGGTTCACCATAACCAAGAATTTTATTATCCTTGACCAGTAAGACTTTGTCGCAGCTTTTTAAAGCCAGATCGATTTCATGTAAGGCTAAAATAACGGTAATATTTTTTTCTTTGCTGAGGGTTTTTAAAATATCAATTAGTTCCAGACGGTGGCGGATATCCAGATGGGTGGTGGGTTCATCCAGAACAATAACTTCCGGTTCCTGAACCAGAGCCCGAGCCACCATAACTTTCTGTTTTTCGCCGTCACTGAGTTCCTCAAAATAACGTTCCGACAGATAATCCGCATTCACCCGAATGAGTGCCTCACGAACCAGGGCATGGTCTTTTTCGCCTAAACTCCCGAAGCGACCAGTGTGAGGGTATCGGCCCATAGCCGCTACATCATAGACTTTCATCATGCCAGCCGCAAACTTTTTGGTCAGAACGATTGCCATTTCTTTAGCCAGTTCTTTTTTGCGAATGGTTTTGATATCTTGCTGATTGATAAAGACCACCCCATCAACCGGCTGCAAAAGACCGGAAAGGGTTCTTAAAATGGTACTCTTACCGGCTCCGTTGGGACCCAAAAGACATAGAACTTGACCTCTGAAACCACTGATTTCTACCGAATCAACAACTACTTTTTTGCCGTAACCAACCTTTAATCCTTCCGTTTGTAAGGCAATCATAAACTGGTCCTCCTTTTCATAATCAAAAATATGACAATTGGTGCACCGATAAAAGCGGTCACCGCACTGATTGGCAATTCAACCGGTGAAACGATGGTTCTGGAAATCAGATCACAAAAGGCTGTGACAATCCCCCCCATCATAATGGAACCCGGCACCAGCAAACGGTTATCCGACGATTTGAAAATAAGTCTTGTTAAATGTGGTACCGACAGGCCAATAAAGGAAACTGGTCCGGCAAAAGCGGTCACCACCGATGTTAAAACAGAGGTAATGGCAACCAGGGCGATGCGAAATCCTTTAATATTGACCCCCATGCTGATGGCATATTCTTCACCCATCAGAAAAGCATTAAGTGGTTTGACCAGGAAAATGAGTGAAGCAAAAATGGGAATGGACAGGGCAAATAATATTTTTATCCCCGCCCAGGTAAAACCCGAAAAACTGCCCATAGTCCACATGGTAAAGCCCTGCAGCTCTTCTGCTGTAGCAAATGACTGCAGAATCATGGTAACTGCGCTACAAAGATAACCCACCATCAATCCGATAATCAAGAGGGTTACCACATCCTTGACCCGGGTGGCAAAGATCAGGACAACCACCATAACAATTGACGAACCAATTAAAGCTGCAAAAAATACCACCAGCGAAGCCGCAGCTCCCATGCCAAAGGTTAATCCACCCAGAACCACCAGGGCTACACAAAGTGTAGCGCCTGATGAAATCCCCAGGATATAGGGTTCCACAATGGGATTCTTAAAAAACACCTGTAAAAGGATACCAGAAACCGCCAGGGCTGAACCCCCAAGCCAGGCGCCTAAGGTTCTTGGAAAACGGATGTCCCAGACAATATCATGTAAAACCGGGTCAACATCGCCAAGACCAAAAACAATTTTAAACAGGTCTCCAAATCCGATTTTAATCGAACCAAAACTCACACAGATGGCAAAAGATAAAACAAAAGCCACCGCCAGTACAATCATCAGTACTAGTGATCGGTAATCCCTTCGTGTTGTCGTCTCCATCTTAATATTGGACAAAATGGAACACCGTTCCGTCCCCGTGGAAAACACTGTAAAGATCTTCAATGATTTCATCCGTCTTATCCAGCGACTGCCAGTAATCCGTTCCCAGGCACCAGACCTTTTGATTTGAAACAGCGCTAAGACCTTCCAGCACTGGTGCGTTACTCAAGACATAGGCAATATCCGGTGAATAGGTAACACCTGATGAATAGATTAAAATATCAGCATCTTTGGCGGCTGCGTAAAACTCTTCCATGGTAACCGTTCCGCTTCCTACATCAGCATCTTTATAGATATAATCGCCGCCAGCCAGCTCGATCATTTTAGCAACATAAGAATCTGGTTTCGCGACATAGACTTTCCCGCTTGAAACCATTCCCCAGGCCACGGTTGGCGCTTCCTCTTGACTGGCTTCTTCAACTACAGTATCAATATTTTCCATTGCTGCATCAAAAGTCGCTTGCGCCTGGTCTTCTTTGTCAAAAATGGCGCCATAGAATTTTAGCCATTCCATTCGGCCGCGCGGATCTTCTTCCAGATATTCGTTACAGACGACATAGTTAATTCCCAATTCATCCAGTTTGGTCATCATATCTTGAAGACCGTAATCACCTGAATAGACAAATACCAGATTCGGATTCAATGTTTTAATCAGTTCATAATCCGGTGCGTCATTGTCGCCAACAAAAGTGATCGTGCCATTACCAATACCATCAGCAATTTCTTCAATCGTCCAGGTATCCTGCTCTGTTGTAACAGCTGTGATCGCGTCAAAGGCGTCAATTCCCCGCATCATACAACCTTGAGTTGTTGAAGCCAGCATGACATTTTCGACTGGTGCGTCAATGATAATTGCATCATCATAGCCTTCCGGTACTTCTGCACCTTCCGGAACCAGTAATAGCGTCCGGTCATCTGCATCAACCAGTTTTGTAATATCATTATCAAGATATTCCACTGAAAATTCTGTGGTATATTCGGTCTCTAAAACAGCATTGTCACTGCTTGTCTCAGACGTTGTTGAATCACTTGTACAGCCTGATGTTAAAAACATCAGGAAAAAACTTAAAATCAATACGCCCAACACCGATAAATTCTTTTTGCTTTTCATATCGTTCTCCTCAAATAATCATTAATATAATTTCAGCCCTATGAAGCCAGTAAACTTGAACTGATCTTGTAAGCAAAAACACGCTTCCAATCTCAGCTCACTTCGCTTTAAACTTACAGAGCGAAAAATTAAGCCGTGCAACTCGTTACGCGCAGCTCACACTCGTCGCGGGCTTCGCTTCTCTGCAATATACAGAGTTGAAAAATGCAGCCGTGCAACTCGTTACGCTACGCTGCACTCGTCGCGGGCTTCGCCCTATGAAGACAGTAAACGTGAACTGATCTTGTAAGCAAAAACACGCTTCCAATCTCAGCTCAAATTCACTGTCTTCGCACGGCTTCATTTTTCACGAAAAAAAACACCCCTCAATCAAGTGATCAAGAAGTGTCGCACGACAAAAAAACCATGTTTTTCACATATTCTTCCTCCATCCTCGTAGAGCATTATATTATTAAGGCAGGTCTTCTGGCTCAGGTCTCAGCATTTACTTCTGCCTTCCCAATTTCTTAGTGGCATTCTCGAAGTAAACTCTTCCTTTACAGCGGCGGGACCGCGCGGGATTTTCACCCGTCTTCCCTTTTCATGAATTTCAGCAACTTAGTCTGCATTCAAACCTTGATAATTTATTAAATTGTATTGTAAAGCGTTTTATTTAATAAAACACTTTAGTTTGTAGACAAACTCCGCACCAACCAATTGGATTTCGTAGTCTGCTGCGGTCTCTTACCGAATAAAATCCAGCACCTTTTCAATCGAGGCTGTCTGATTTCTGGCAATCACGTCGCGTCTTTCAATCAAGACCACTTTCATGCCCAGACTCTTGGCCGCCTTTATTTTTTCCATGACACTTTCGATATTGCCGCTTTCCTTAGTGACCAGAAATTTGGCATCCAGAAATTTAAAAATTTCCCGGTTAAGGGTTTCATTAAAAGGACCACGCATAGCCACCAGATTTTTTCGGCTGAAGCCGATTTTTTCACATTTTGAAATTACGCTTGAATCCGGCAGGACACGCAAGCAAACGCGTTCTTTATAATCATCGATACAGGTATAGGTCTCAATACGGTTACTGCCGATGGTCAATAAAATATTGCCAATCTGCTGATTTAGATAGTCACAGGCCTGACGATGGGATTCAACCTTAATTATATCCGGATCATCAAATTCCGGCTGTTCCCTTAAGAATCGAATATAGGGCAGTTTTTGTTCTTCTGAAACAGCCATAACATTTTTAGTGATTTCCCCCGAATAAGGATTTGATGCATCAATGATATAATTCGGTTTGACGGCTTTAATTAAATCCGTAAAATTTTGCTTGTTGATTTTACCCTGATAAACCTGGAGTTTTTCAGGTCTATCAAGGCTGGTCAGACTCATTCGATTGGTGATCGAAACGAATACCTGGTGACCCTTTTCCATGACCCGGTTAATCACCTGCATGGCATCTGCTGTTCCTGCTATTACTAATACTCTTGCCATTCTACCTCCAAAATATAAAAACTCCGTTATTCCGTGAATAACAGAGCTGAATTATACAAAAGCGCATAAAAAAACAACCTCCCTATCACTCGTAGAGTATCTGGTTCGTAAACAGGCAGGTCTCCTGGCTCAAGCGTCAACATTACTCCTGCCTTCCCAAAAGCAGTGGCATTCCTGGAGCAACTCTTCTCATACAGTGGCGGGACCGCGCGGGATTTTCACCCTTCTTCCCTTTTCACCGATTTGCAATAGTATTCAATGCAATCGACACCTGTTTATTTAATATTCATTTATTTTTTATAGTTTATCACATTCGAGCTTCTTTGTCATGTTTTTTTCTTCTCAATTATTGTTGTTCTTGCCTATTCAAATTTACAGTATAATATTTTATTCTCTATTTAAAATCCTACCACACATCATAATTTAATGATATCATCTATAAAAAACACCGCTGGCAGAGAATCTTGTCAACGGCGTCAGGTGAGCGCATCTTATTCATTTTTTATTGTTTAATACTCTGCTTTTTATTTCCCGTTTAGAAGTGATCTGGTGGAATTTCCATCATTGACTTCAAATTATTCAGCCCGAATACCATACTATTGTCAACAAGTTCAAGGGCGAGACGATTTTCATGATCCCCATCAAAATGATGTTCCAGGGTAACAGAAGTACCGACGGGGGCACGCCTGATCGTTTCAATCACATAACCCGTTGATATATCGTTAGGATCAGCTAAATTTTTCGAATAAGAGGTTAGAAATAAAAAGTATCCGGACCAAACTTATTGTCTATTTTTCGGCTATTATTTTTCTTGTTTGCGCCATATTTATGGCGGTCTCAACAAACAATATCAGCAATGCTATAACCAGCGAGGTCGAAAAATCGTTAGTCGCAAAAGCCGAAGATTCAGCTGAAATTATCAGCAGCCGAAACGAGCAGAATTTTATTTATCTGGAAGGAATAGCAGCTAGAAACTCAATTTCTTCGTCAACTGTCAGTATCGACGAAAAAATGACGGTCCTTTTAGATGAAGTTGCCAGTTCTGATCGTTTTATCCGCATCGGGGTATCTGATTTAGCAGGAAATCTCTACTTATCAGATAGTTATGGCTTAAAAGGATCAATTGTTGATATATCCGCACGTGATTATCTACACGTATCCGCTGGTGGTAACCGGGGGATTATGAATCCCGTCATCAGTGTCAATCCGGATGATAACGGTGCCTTAATCATGGCTTATTCTGTTCCCATTTATGAAAATGGTCAGATCACAGGCGTACTGGTTGCAGTTGCCAATGCCTGGTTTTTAAGCGACATAACTGATGACATGGTCTTCGGAGATACTGGCTACACCTATATCATCGACTCCAATGGAACCATCATTTCCCATCCAGAACGTGAGCTGGTTGAAAATGCCTTCAATCCGATTACAGAAGCTCAAAATGATGCAACTTTCTCTTCTTTAGGAGAAACCGCTGCTACAGCATTGGATCAGCAAACAGGAACAATCAGCTATCAATATAATGACACCGATCTATATACCAGTTTTGCACCAGTTCCAGGGATGGATTGGATCGTAATGGTTGAAGTTCAAAAAGATGAAGTTTTATCAGCCGTTCCGGCTATGATCAGGACCAATGTGATTATTTCCATTATTATTCTACTGGTCAGTATCCTGATCTCTTATCTGATTGCCCGCCAATTGTCAACACCGATCATTGCGGCTAATAAAATGATTACAGAAATTAATCTCGGTCATCTCAGTCATCGTGTCAAAGCGACTTCTCGGGATGAAGTTGGCCAATTAAGCGGTTCACTAAATGAGATGGCGGATACCCTGCAAATTAAAGTTGTCGGCTTAATGCAAAAAATCTCTCAGGGCGATGTTTCAACCGACCTGGAAGTTGCTGACTCACAGGATGAAATTACACCAGCACTTAAAGGCACCGTTGAAACCATTCGCTCACTGATTTCTGAATCAACTGGTTTAGTCGCTGCCGCCAAAGAAGGCGATTGGGAAAAACGCGGCAATGCGGAAAGCTTTTCCGGCGGCTTTAAAGAAATTGTTCAGGGCTTTAATGATACCCTGGATACGGTCGTTGATCAGATGGTCTGGTATGAAGCCATCCTTGATTCGGTTCCGTTCCCGATCCATGTCACCGACAACGATATGAAATGGACCTTTATGAATGCGGCTTTTGAAAACTTCCTGGTCAGCAACGGTGCCATTAAAGATCGTAAATCTGCTGTTGGCATGGACTGCTGGCATGCTGGCGCCGACATCTGTCAGACTGAAAACTGTGGTATTCGTCAGCTGGTTGACCACAATAACGGAACTTCCTATTTTGAATGGCATGGTAAAAATAATAAACAGGATACAGCTTACCTGAAAGATAAAAATGGCAACAACATCGGTTTCGTTGAAACTGTTACCGATCTGACCTCAATTATTCGGGTCAGCAACTATACCAGTGCTGAAGTTGCTCGTCTGGCCAAGAACCTCGATTCACTGTCGCAGGGTAATCTTGATTTTGATCTTGAACTTGGTGCGGCTGATGAATATACTACTGAAGTCAGTACCCAGTTTGCTGAAATCAGAGACAGCCTATCGGATGTTAAAGACTCCATCGGTCGCCTGATTAGTGATTCGACAATGCTGGCTGATGCCGGCATAGAAGGCCAGCTCGATACTCGCGCCGACGGCTCTCAGCATCAGGGAGACTTTGCCAAAATTGTTGAAGGTCTCAATGGTATTATGGATGCCGTCGTGGCTCCAATTCAGGAAGCTTCGGCGACCCTGACTGAACTGTCCCAGGGTAATTTAAATACCGGTATGACTGGAAATTATAATGGCGATTACGTTCAGATTAAAAATGATATGAATAATACCATTGCCTTCCTGAAACGCTATGTGGATGAAATTACCTCCAGCCTGACTGAGATTGGTCAGGGAAATCTGGATATCGAAATTACCGATGATTATCTGGGTAATTTCCAGGCCATCAAAGATTCTATTAATGGCATTACCGCTGAATTAAGCAAAACCCTTTCCGATATTGGCGATGCCTCAGGTCAGGTGGAAGCTGGCGCCAACCAGATTTCTGATGGTGGTCAGGCCTTATCTCAGGGGGCCACTGAACAGGCGGCTGCCATTCAGGAACTTAATGCCTCCATGGATGAAGTGGCCAGTGATACCGGCCGCAATGCGACGAATGCCAACCAGGCCAATGAACTGACCAATGATGTTAAAGATAGTGCCGAAACCGGCAATGCCCAGATGAACGAAATGGTCTCCGCTATGACTGATATTAACGAATCATCGCAGAATATTTCAAAAATCATCAAGGTTATTGATGACATTGCCTTCCAGACCAATATTCTGGCGCTCAACGCCGCCGTTGAAGCAGCCCGCGCCGGCCAGCACGGTAAAGGTTTTGCCGTGGTAGCTGAAGAAGTCAGAACTCTGGCCGCTCGATCTGCTGATGCTGCTAGAGAAACGACTGAGCTGATAGAAGGCTCGATCAGCAAAGTTCAGGCAGGAACGACCATTGCCAACAACACGGCTGAAAGACTGGAGGAAATCCTTAACAAGATCGAAACCATGTCCGGTCTGGTTAATGAAATTGCCAATGCCTCTAATATGCAGGCAACCAAAATTAATGAAATCAACCAGGGTATCGATCAGGTCTCTAAAGTCGTTCAGACCAACTCGGCTACCGCCGAACAAAGCGCAGCAGCCAGTGAAGAACTGTCCGGCCAGGCAGAGCTTTTGCAAAATAAGGTTAACGCCTTTAAACTCAAAAATAAATCAGCCGGCTTTAGTTCAAGGGTTTCAAAACCGCAACCGACCCAAACAATTGTCGAATCATATCAGCCGGAAGAACCCTCTATTGAACTTGATGACTTTGAAACAAACAACTTTGATAAATACTAAGAAACATAAAAAAGGTCAGAAATATTAACTGACCCCCAAATATTAGACTTCAAACTCTAATATTTGGGGGTCTTTTTTATTTTTAACAAATATCGTTAACATTTAAACTTCATTAACAATTCATTCAATATCTGCGAATAATCAACAGCCTGTATCATTTTTACTTTATCACTTAAGACCTACACTCTCTATCAATATTTTCAAGTCATCAATACCCACACCCGAAAAAGCGCTGACTGGCACAATCTCATTTTCTCTGATCCCGGCATATTGAAGATAACGGTAACTTCTTTTCAAATTACATTGTTTATCATCAATTTTAGTAATCACGCCAATCACCGGCCGAGTATAAGTTCTAATAAAATTCGGTGGTACTGAATTCTGACAATCCGTTGATGAATTAACCAGTATGATCAACCCAGCATCACAAGTCACATTGATCGCCTGGGGTCTGAAACAGGGCAGTTCCACAAATTCACCTGGCGTATCCAAAAAAAGTGGTGTGTAAGTAACCTGCTGTGTCTTTTTGTATTTTTGGTATTCATCTGATAAACACTGAACCAAAGTGGTTTTCCCACTGCCAATTCGACCAATAAGCGCAATTCGCCCTCTGTTATTTGCCATTGTCTCCTCCTTTAAGGGACAGGCAGGCACAACACATGTGTTGATGCACCGCTTCTGTCATCGTTCGTGACACGGGCTTGCAAAATCGGTATCTGACTGAAGACAAACGTCTATCACAGTGGCGTGACCGTTCCGGAATTTCACCGGATTCCCAAATTTTGCAAACACAAACCCGAATTATTCACTAAACGATGTTCACCTAAAAAATGTGCAGTAAAAAAGCATACTATAGAATTAATCAGTTAAAAAAGCAAAAAGAGCTGATTATCCATGGTATATGAGCAATTTTTATGAAGATAACTTTAATAATCACCCC
>JASGLP010000012.1 GCA_030156895.1 Eubacteriaceae bacterium
AGCGGAAGCAGAAGCCAAGAAGAAAGCTGAAGAAGAGGCTAAAGTAAAAGCGGAAGTGGAAGCTAAGAAAAAGGCTGAAGAAGAGGCTAAGAAGAAAGCTGAAGCAGAAGCCAAGAAAAAAGCCGAAGAAGAGGCTAAGAAGAAAGCTGAAGCAAAAGCCAAAATGAAGGCTGAAGCTGAAGCTAAGAAAAAAGCCGAGGAAGAAGCTAAGAAAAAAGCTGAAGAAGCGGCTAAGAAGGCAGAACAAGAAGCAGCCCTAAAAGCTGAGCAGGAAGAAAAGAAAAAAGTTGTGGCTGAAGCGGTTGAAAAAGCCAAAGAAGTCAAGCAACATGCTAAAGAAATCACTCAAAAGGTCAAACAAAAGACTACTAAGGAAACTGTTGCAGTCAAGAATGAAATTGAGTCACTTGCCCAAAAGACAGAAGCAGTTGTAGCAACTGAAGAAAAAGAAATTGTTGAAGCTTTGAAGAAAAAAGTTGAAAGGCTAAACGAATTAAGTGCAAAAGCGGCAGAACGCGCGATTGCCAGAGAAGAAGAAGCCAGAAAGCGTATTTCTGATAAGAAAAAGGCCGAAAAAGATAAAAAAGCTCAAGAGAAAGAGAAAAAAAATCTTCCTTTCTATTTGATGTAAAAAAATTCGTACATGTTAAATGCGCGGATTCAGACTGAAGATAAAGTAAATTTTGAATACCGGAGCACCGACAATTGGCTTACAAATGCTTATAATTAGCGATTTCAAATTGGGCAACTGTACGAATCCGCGCGCGGACTACGAAATCCAATTGGTCGGTGCGGGGTTTGTCTACACATTGATCCGTGCATGTCAAATGTACGGATTTTTCTTTTGCAATTGGGACAGAAGTCTATACAAAAGCCTGGCAGTAGTCTATAATAAAAATATAGAAAAGGGGAATTTATGGGTTACTTAGCTTTATATCGAAAATATCGGCCAAAAAACTTCGATGAAGTAGTTGGTCAGGAAAGTATTATAAAAATACTGAAAAATCAGATAAAATATGACCGAGTTGGACATGCCTATCTCTTTTCCGGGATTAGGGGGACAGGCAAAACATCTTTAGCCAAGGTTTTTGCCAAAGCTATTAATTGTCCTAATAATCAGGATGGCAATCCATGTAATAGCTGTGAAGTGTGTCATAAACTTGATTCTTCTGGGGTAATGGATATCATAGAAATTGACGGTGCGTCAAATCGTGGGGTCGATGAAATTCGCGAGATTCGTGAAAAAGTAAAATATCCACCGGTTGTGGGGCGCTACAAGGTTTACATAATTGATGAAGTCCATATGCTTACAAAAGAAGCTTTTAATGCGCTTTTAAAAACGCTGGAGGAACCACCGGAACATATTGTCTTCATTCTGGCGACGACGGAACCACAGAAATGTCCGACGACTATTTTGTCGCGTTGTCAGCGTTTTGAGATCAAGCCGATCTCTGTGAACTTGATTGCTGCTCAGCTAAAAAAAATTAGTCAGGATTTAAAGCTTAAAATTAGTGATGAAAGTCTTTTCTTTATCGCTGAACGTGGTGATCAGTCCATGCGTGATGCTTTAAGTCTGATGGATCAGATTATTGATCTGAAGGATGATCAGGGTTCTATTGAATTTGATGAAATGCTATCTTTTTTAGGCATGGCAGGACAGAATCAAATTAATCAACTTCTTGAGAGTATTTTTCAAAAAGATCCGGGAACAACTATTTTTAAACTTCGAGAACTGAAAGATTCTGGTCGGGAAAGCGCTTTAATCATGGATCAGATCATCAGGACATTAAGAGACATGCTGATTGTTAAAACAACGGGTCAGCTCAAGGAGCGGATCCTTAAATTAAACCCAGCTACGATTAGTGCCTATGAAGATCTGGTAACTTCGATTTCTTTGCTTGAATTGACTAATGCCACAGATTTTTTAATTCAGGAAAAAAATAAGATGAAATATAGCAGCCTTCAGGATGTTATCCTTGAAATCGCCTGTATTCGATTGGCCATGGCTCATGATCAGTCGGGAGTGTTGCCAGTTGAGTCTTTGAGAAAGCCGAGTCGGACAGATGAACTTCTTAATCCTGCGCCTAAAGCAATGCCAAAGCAGGAGAGTCCGGCAGTATTAGATAAAGAGATTGTGAATAGCAGTGTTTTTATGCCAGAAAAAAAGGTCAACTCAGCACACAAAGAAGCTGAAGAAACAGAAGAAGTAGGACAAGCAGAAGCTGCGCAAGCCCCTGAACAGGTGCCAAAACAAATGCCTGAAAGTAAAAAGTCACCAGATACTGATAAAATATTTGCTCGTCTTTGTCAGCAGATTGGTCCAGCCCAATGTATGTTTTTAAAAAAAGCCCATCCGGAATTTGATGGGAAAGTTTTTAGCATTGCCTTTTCCGAAGAGGATCAGAGTTATGTCAGTTTTATAGATACGCCCCAGCATCGGGAAGAATTTGAAAATATTTTAAGAGAAGAAACTGGTCAGGATATAAAAGTGAATGTCAGCGTTGAAAAGGAAAATTTTTCGGAGCTTGACCTAATGGAAAAAACCAAAAGGATAGTGAATGATCCATCCATTGAAATCTCACACCAGTAAAAAAGATTTTGTGAAATAAGGTCAATTAATGGTATAATATTTAGGTTAAATTGAATTATCTAGGAGGATATAATGGCAAAAAGAAAAATGCCCGGTGGGATGGGCGGCGGTAATATGAATAGTATGATGAAACAGGTTCAGAAAATGCAGCAGGATATGGCTAAACTGCAGTCGGAACTTGAAGAAAAAGAAGTTGAAGCAACTGCTGGCGGCGGTGCGGTGAAAGTTATCGCCACTGGCAAAAAAAATATTGTCTCAATTAGCATCTCACCTGAGGTTGTTGATGAAGATGATCTTGAGATGCTGGAAGATCTGGTTATGGCGGCTGTCAATGAAGCCCTGGTAAAAGCGGATGAAATGGTCAATGGTGAAATGGCTAAAATTACTGGAGGCATGAATATTCCAGGTTTAATGTAAATGAGTGCTTATCCCAAAACATTGGATCGTCTGATTCAGGAATTGTCTAAACTCCCCGGAATCGGAGAAAAAACGGCGCAGAGATTGGCGTTTCACATTATTAACCTGCCAGCTGAAGACATTAATCAGTTATCAGGAGCTATTCATGCAGCTAAAGAGCGGATTATGCTATGTGAAAACTGCTTTAATATTACGGATCAAAAAGTTTGTGAAATCTGCAGTGATACTAAACGAGATCCCAGTCTTATTTGTGTGGTGCAAAACAGCAGAGATATATATGCCATCGAAAAAACCAGGGAATATCATGGTTTGTATCATGTTTTACACGGAGCAATATCGCCACTTGACGGGATTGGTCCCCAGGATATAAAGGCCAGAGAGTTACTGATAAGAATTGGCAAGGAAGAGATTAAAGAAGTGATAATGGCGACTAATGCAACTGTCGAAGGAGAAGCCACCGCTATGTATCTTGGTAACTTGATTACACCATTAGGGGTTACCGTTACGCGTTTGGCGAAAGGGATTCCCATTGGTGCTGATCTTGAATATACAGATGAAATTACTATTATTAAGGCTTTCGAAGGAAGAAGTAAGTTGTAATTTGAAAACTTTTTAGGAAGAATTTCGCCAAGGAGAAAATGATGATAATTAAGGAAGGTATTATTGCGTCACCAGGTATTGCGGTTGCGAAAGCAATTGTTTATGAGAAAATAATTGTAGATATTCGCAAAGGCCATGCGCCTGATGCCCAGCTGGAGATAGAAAAACTTCAAAGCGCGCTAAAAGCAAGCGCGATTCAACTGATGAGTATTAAGGATAAAGCAGTAGCGGAATTGGGTCAGGAAGAAGGCGCGATTTTTGAAGCCCATGCAATGGTGCTTGAAGACCCGGAATTCACAGAAGGAATAGAAACGGAAATTACTGAAAACGGATACTTTGCCGAGTATGCGACGGAGCTAATTACAAATCGTTTCTACGATATTTTTGATGCAATGGATGATCCGTATTTCCGAGCCAGAGCAGCAGACATTAAAGATGTCGGGACTCGGGTTATCAACAATATTCTGGGAGTCAGTCAGGCTGATTTGTCAAAATTGAAAGATGATGCCATAATTATTGCAGATGATCTGACACCATCGGATACGGCGCAAATGGATAAAGACAAGGTTGCCGGTTTTGCCACAAATATAGGTAGCCGAACATCACATACGGCAATCATGGCCAGAAGCTTGGAAATCCCGGCTGTTTTAGGCCTTTGTGATATCACCAAAACGGTTAAAAATGGCGACCTTGTTGTAGTTGACGGCATCGATGGCTCGGTGGCAATCAACCCCGATGAGAAGGAGCTGAAAAGCTACCTTGAAAAACAGCAAAAATACAATGACTATCTGGAAGAGCTTAGCGCCTTAAAAGACCAGGAAGCTGTAACCCTCGATGGACACAAAGTGGAATTGGTCGGAAACATTGGCGAACCGGGAGATGTTACAGGGGTTATAAAAAACGGTGGTCAAGGGGTTGGGCTTTATCGAACAGAGTTTCTTTACATGAATTCTGAAACGATGCCCGGTGAAGAAAAACAATTCGCAGCCTACCGATCAGTGCTGGAGGCCTTTCCCAATGGGCCGGTTATTATCAGAACGCTTGATATTGGCGGTGATAAAAAACTACCATATCTGCCTCTTGAAGAAGAACTTAATCCTTTTTTAGGATTACGGGCAGTTCGACTGTGTTTTAGAGAAGTGGAAATGTTTAAAGTCCAGCTAAGAGCGATTCTTAGAGCCAGTGTTTATGGAAACGCCCACATCATGTTTCCAATGATTTCATCCGTAACCGAAGTCAGACAGGCTAAAAACATTTTAAAAGAATGTATGGATGAATTGTCACAGGCAAATATAGCCTATGATAAAGATGTCAAAGTTGGCGTGATGATCGAGATTCCGTCGGCCGCAATGACGGCGGACATTATTGCTAAAGAAGTGGATTTTTTCAGCATCGGGACCAATGATCTTTGCCAGTACACCCTGGCGGTTGATCGGATGAATCAGGATGTATCTTATCTCTATGATCCCTTTAATCCAGCGATTTTAAGATTGATCAAACAGGTAACAGCAGCAACAAATGGTCAGCCGCAATTTTTTGCGGGAATGTGTGGCGAAATGGCGGGTGATCCCCTGGCAGCGATGCTGCTTTTAGGACTGGGACTTTATGAATTCAGTATGTCGGCCTTATCCATTCCCAGAATTAAAAAACTGATTCGCAGCATTCGCTTCGAAGATGCGAAAAAAATGGCAGATACAGCACTGAATCTGGAATCTGGGGAAGCAGTACAGGAATATATTAAAGATACTTTAGAAAAGTTAAAGATAACAATTTAAGTTAAGTGGAGGAATAATTATGGTTAAACAGGAAGTTACAGTATTAAATGCGACAGGTTTACATGCGCGTCCGGCATCAATGTTTGTACAGACAGCGGGCAAGTTCAAATCTAAAATTCATGTGATCAAAGATGGCTCTTCCATCAATGCTAAAAGTATTATGGGGATTATGGCTGGCGGAATTGCTCAGGGGACAACCATTGAGATTTCAGCCGAAGGCCCTGATGAACAGGAAGCAGTTGATGCCCTGGTGCAATTAATCAACGATAAATTTGGAGAATAATGGCTATAAAGCTGGTGTTTTTACTGATTTTAAGGTAAAATATTGTAATACAATTCAGAAAGTGAGGAATTAATATGAGCTGTAGCAAGAACAACAAACTGTTTTTTGTCGGTGGTCTGTTTTTGGGGACTGTCATAGGAGGAACTCTGGGACTTTTATTGGCACCGTCTTCAGGAGACGAAACCAGAAAGAAAATCTCTGAAGGCACTGGAGAAGTTCTTGGCAATGCATATGATCAGGCAATGGAATATGGTGAAAATCTTAAGGAACAGTTTCAAGACATGCAAGATCAGGTTTCCGATAAACTGAGCCAGTATAAAAATAAGATTGAGAGCAAAATCCAGGAAATTCAGGATGAAGTTGAGCAGGATATTGAAGAGCTTAGCGAAGAACTTGATGCCCTCGAAAAAGAAGAAGCAGAGTTAGCGGCTGAAGCTGAAACACTCGCAGAAGACGAAGAAATAAAGGAATAGGCATCGATGATAACTTTAAATTTTAGCATGTGGGAACTGGCAGTGCTACTGATTGGGATTGCTTTTGTGGTTGGTGTTGTTTATCTGGTTAAACTTTTGAAGAATTTAGCCCAGACATTCGACTCCATGAACCGGCTGCTGGAGGAAAACCGCATGGCACTTCACAGTATCATTAGCAATGCCGATAGTATTACCAAGTCATCAACAGAGGTGCTGGACAAGGCTAATGATATGGTAGACGAAGTGGAAGGGGCTATCAATGTGATTAAGTCAGATGTGATTGATCCTGCCGTCAAAATTGCTGGAATGCTGAAAAAAGTGTCGAGTGTCTTGCAGTCATCCAAGTTCTCTAAAAAGAAAAGTGCTTAAATAAACGAAACTAAGAGGTCCAATGATTAGTATCTCATTGGACCGCTTGTATTTTAAGATGAATGGAGAGTGTGACCAGAATGGGTATGAATGAAGAACAGGCCGTTGTCAAGATCAAAGGCGAGGTGGACATTTACTCGGTTGATCAATTTAGAGAATCAATTGAAAAATCGATGGATCAGAAAACACCGAAAATAATTCTGGACTGCACCGATTTGTCCTATATCGACAGCACCGGAATGGGTGTGCTCATTGAAATGAGAAATAAAACCATGGAATTGGGTCAAAAAATCGTCATGAAAAATCCCAAACCAAATGTAAAAAAATTGCTTTCTCTGACTGGTGTAGATAAAATTATTGACATTATCGAAAATTCTGGAGGAAAGCGCTGAAAGAGGAAAGAAAATGGATAATATTACACTGATTTTGCCTGCGAAGCCAGAATATGTCAGCCTGGCCAGACTAACAATTGCTTCAGTGGCCAATAATATGGGCTTTTCCATTGAAGATGTAGAAGATCTTAAAGTCGCGGTATCGGAAGCCTGCACAAATGCCCTGAGTCATAGCCAGAATGAGAACGGCAGTTATGAGCTGACCTATGTTGTCGACGAAGGATCATTAACTTTTACAGTCAGTGATAATGGCATGGGATTTGAACCGGATTCTGTTATGGCTCCTCAACTTGACGGTGAGCAGGTTGGCGGTTTTGGCTTGTTTATCATTAAATCACTGATGGATCAGGTTGAAATTGTCAGCCGCAGAGGACTGGGCACCTCGATTCGAATGGTTAAAAACCGATCAGTCTGCAATGAAGTATGAACGAAAAATTAGCAAGGAAGATGCCAGAGAACTGTTTTTGCAGTATGAACAAACCAGAGAGCGGGAGCTTCGCGATCGACTGATAGAAAATTATCTTTATATTCCCCGGATATTATCCCGTAAATACGGACATAAGAGTGGTGATAATGATGATATCTATCAGGTTGCCTGTCTCGGTTTGATGTATGCGGTTGAACGTTTTGATGCTAAAAGAGGCTTTGAATTTGATACCTTTGCTACCCCAACCATTATTGGTGAGATCAAACGCTATTACAGAGACCGCGAATGGCTGATTCGAATTCCGCGAAAAGTGCAGGATTTAAATCGTGAAATCAATCAGACACGCGCCTTGCTTGAACACAAATTGATGCGTTCGCCAACGATTTCTGAAATTGCCGATTACATGGAAATTTCCGAAGAGGCAATTATCCGGGCGATGGAAAGCTCAAATGCTTATTATCCCAAATCTTTATCAATGGAGTATGAGAGCAATCAGGATGGCCAGGAAGTCACTTTAATGGATCTTTTAGGAAATATTGACAATAACATGGAAAATGTTGAGAATATTGATATGCTCAAAAATAAGATTAGAGACCTTAATCCGGTTGAAAAAATCATTGTTGAACAGCGATTTTTCAAAGGCAAAACGCAAAAGGAAGTCGCAGACATGATCAATAAATCACAGATGACGGTATCAAGAATCGAAAAAAAGGTTATGATGAAGTTGAAAGAAGATCTGTAAAAATAAAAGCGCAGCCTGAAAATAATTGATGATTACGATTATTTTGGGGCTGCGCTTTTATTTTTGTCAAAGTATGAATTAAGGCTAGCATATTCCGGTAAAATATTATAAAATAACAGTACGACAAAAACCAATAAATGGTTGGCTAAAACGCGAGGAGGAAACAGCATGAAAACGTATCCAACAAAAAACATCCGAAATATTCTATTACTGGGTCATGGCGGAAGTGGGAAAACAACATTGACTGAAGCCTTGGCATTTAACGCAGGTGTGATTGATCGAATGGGGAAAATTGAAGAAGGAAATACCCTGTCAGATTTCGATCAGGAAGAGAAAAAAAGACATTTTTCGATTTCTTCATCTGTGGTTCCAATAGAATTTGGTGGTCATAAAATTAACCTTATTGATGTTCCCGGTTATTTTGATTTTATTGGGGATGCTTATGCGGCGCTTCGTGTTGCGGATGCGGCTGTAATTGTAATCGACGCTTTAGCAGGGGTTCAGGTTGGTACAGAAAAAGCCTTTGAGATCCTGCAAAAAAATAATATTCCTGGTTTTATTGTGGTCAATAAGATGGATCGTGAAAATACCGAGTTTGCAACAGTTATGGATCAGCTAAAAGAGAAATTCGGTAACAAAGTTTTACCCTTTGAATTGCCAATGGGTGAAGGCGAAAACATGGAAGGGGTTGTGAATATCGTCGATCTGACAGGAAGTCGTCGAAAAGATAATCGCTGCTTTGATGTTGAAGTGCCAGATGAAATGAAGGAAGAACTGCAGCCTTATCGGGAAATGATTATGGAATCAGTTGCTCAGACCAGTGAAGATCTGATGGAAAAATATTTCGATGGTGAGGAACTGACTCGCAACGAAATTCATTCAGGAATCCGTCAGGGCGTACTCGACGGGGAACTGCTTCCGGTTTTGTGTACTTCAGCGACATTGAATATTGGGGTTGAAACACTTGAAAATATGTTGATTGAATACTTGCCATCGCCTGGCGATGGGAAATTTGAAACGGGCAAAGATCCCCGTGACAATAAAGAAATTGAGCGCAAATGCGCAAATACTGAGCCATTCTCAGCCCTGGTATTTAAAACCATTGCCGATCCCTATGTGGGAAAACTTTCAATTTTTAAAGTCATGTCTGGTGTTTTGGATCATACGATAGAGATTTACAATGCCAACAAAGAAGTTAAAGAAAAAGCGAATCATATTTATATGCTTAGAGGCAATAAACAGATTGAAGTGGAAAAGCTGGAATCAGGTGACATTGGCGCTTTTTCGAAATTGGCCGAAACGGTTACCGGCGATACCCTTTGTACCCAGAAAAACCCCATTATTTATGATAAAATACAGTTCCCTAAACCGATTATCTCAATGGCCATTGAACCAAAAACAAAGGCGGATATCGACAAATTGGCAACTGGTCTACACCGTCTTCAGGAAGAAGATCCGACCATGCTGGTGAGTCGCAATAATGAAACCAAACAGACCCTGGTTTCCGGCTTAGGTGAAATGCACCTGGAAATCATTTCACAAAAATTGAGTAACAAATTTGGGGTTGAGGTCAATCTGGTGGATATGAAAGTACCTTACCGCGAAACGATCAGAAAAAAAGCCACCGCTGAAGGCAAGCACAAAAAGCAGTCCGGTGGAAGCGGTCAGTTTGGTCATGTATATGTTGATTTTGAGCCAGGTGAAGATCCCAACGCCCCCTTCCAATTTGTCGATAAGGTCGTGGGCGGTTCTGTACCCCGAAACTTTATTCCGGCTGTTGAAAAAGGTCTGGAAGCCTGCATGGATGAAGGCGTGCTGGCCGGTTATCCGGTTACTGGGGTAAGAGCAACTTTGTTTGATGGTTCCTACCATGCTGTTGACTCGGATGAAATGTCTTTTAAAATGGCGGCAACGCTGGCCTTTAGAAAAGGTATGAAAGATGCTGGCCCCGTTTTACTGGAACCTATCTATCATGTTGAGATTATTGTTCCCGACGAATACATGGGTGATATCATGGGTGATCTCAATAAAAAGCGTGGTCGCATTATGGGCATGGAGCCAACCGAAGGCGATAAACAAAAAATTCTGGCCGAAGTACCACTGGCGGAAATGTTTAAATATGCCACTGAATTGCGGTCCATGACCCAGGCGCGAGGTGAGTTCGCGATGGAATTTGTTCGCTATGAAGAAGCCCCGGTCATCATTGCCGAAAAAGTAATCGAAGCCGCTCACAAGGAATAATGCCAGGCCCTGCATTTTAAAAACGGAATTTTGATAAGAAAAATAATCTAGTACCGACAATTGGCTTTTCAGTTGTCTGCCTCGGGGCGAACAGTTGCAAGAAAACGCTATTAATTTGAGTATCCAAATTGGGCAACTGTACGATACCGCGCGCAGACTACGAAATCCAATTGGTCGGTGCGGGAGTTATTGACATGTAAGTCCTGCTTAAATGCAGGGCTCTTTTTTAGTTTTATAAAGGAGTGGAGTATGGTATAATAACTCGATTGAGATTAAAGGAGCAGCTAATGGAGTTATTAGAAAAGAGAATCAGAAATGATGGAACTGTCAAAGATGGCGGCATTTTAAAAGTGGATGCCTTTTTAAATCATCAGCTGGATATTGCCTTGTTTGAAGAAATGGGAAGAGAATTTGCCAGACGCTTTGCCGGAGAGGGAGTCAATAAAATCTTGACAATTGAGACGTCGGGGATTGCCATTGCGGCCCTGACATCAAAGTATTTTGACTATTGTCCGGTGGTTTTTGGAAAAAAAACAGTATCCTTAAACTTAGACGATGAAATTTATTTTAGTGATGTTTATTCCTATACCAAGCAGCAGTCCTATAAAATTATGGTATCCAAAAAATACTTATGTCCAGAGGACCGTATTTTAATCATCGATGATTTTTTAGCCAATGGTAAAGCGGTGGAGAGTCTGGAAGCAATCATTAAACAGGCTGGAGCCACACTTGTTGGCGTTGGGATTGCGATCGAAAAAGGTTTTCAGGGCGGTGGTGATGCCTTGCGGGAGCAGGGGGTTCATCTGGAATCACTGGCAATTGTGGATTCCATGACTGCTGAGAATGGTATCAGCTTTCGGTCTCAGGGGGAGAACCTGCATGAATAGTTGTGACCCGATCGGGCTCATTGATTCAGGGGTTGGCGGCTTTACCGTGCTAAAAGAACTGCAGCACCGTTTGCCCAATGAAAACTATATTTATTTTGGTGATTCCAAACGAATGCCTTATGGTGAACGGGAAAATGAGGAATTGATCAGTCTGGGTAATGCCATTATCAGGGAACTGGAAGGATATGGTGTTAAAGCGATTGTTTTAGCTTGTAATACCTTGTCTTCGCTGATTAATGAACTTAGCTCTACGGTTCCCTTATTTAGTGTGATTGAAGCAGGGGTTCAGGAAACGCTGCTTTTACGGGAGCGGGGAATGGTAGGGTTGATTGCGACGACCGCAACGGTTAAGAACCGCGGCTATGAAAAAGAACTGGCGCTATTGACCAGAGACCTCCACTATATTGCCCAGGAAACCCATACGCTGGCAAAAGTAATTAACGACGGCAAGAAAGATCTGGATGATCTGAAGCATAATATTCGGGAAGCAGTGGAACCGATTCTCAGGAAAGGTCTCAAAGAGGGGGTAATGGTAGAGGAACTGCTGCTGGGCTGCACCCATTTTCCAATTGTGGCAGGAACGATCAGAGAAATATATCCTGACCTGACTTTAATTAATCCGGCTAATGGCTTAATGCGGCAGATGCAGGCCTATTTTAAAGAGCGTGAATTTTTCTGTGATCGGGAATATAAAGGCTCAACGACCATTTTTATCACCGCTGGTCGGGAAATTTCCGAACGAATCATGGATCAACTGGATCTAAACTGCGACAATCTGATTGAAACAGAACTAAGTGTTTTTGAATAAGGAAGTATATCTGAAGACAAAAGATATTATGGCGCCTGAGCACCGACAATTGGCTTTTCAGTTGTCTGCCTCGGGGCGAACAGTTGCTGGAAACCGCCTATAATTAGCGGTTTCAAATTGGACAACTGTACGAATCCGCGCGCAGACTACGAAATTCAATTGGTCGGTGCGGGGTTTATTTACAAGCTAAGTGTTTTTGAATAAGGACTTTAAGAGGAGGACTTAAATGGAAGATAAGAAAATTGTGTACAGCGGAATTCAGCCATCGGGCACCTTTACGATTGGTAATTATTTTGGCGCCATGAAAAACTGGGTGAAGCTGCAGGATGACTATAACAGCCTGTTTTGCGTGGTGGATATGCACGCCATTACCATGCCCCAGGTGGCGGCTGACTTGAGACGGCGCACCTATGAATCATTGGCACTGCTTTTAGCGCTTGGCATTGATCCCCAAAAATCGATTTTGTATGTCCAGTCAATGGTTCCGGAACATGCAGAGCTGACCTGGATACTAAACTGTAACGCTTATATGGGCGAGCTGAGCCGGATGACTCAGTTTAAGGATAAAGCGCAGAAACAGGGTGAAAACATTCGCGTTGGTTTGTTTGATTATCCGGTTCTAATGGCGGCGGATATTCTTTTATATCAGACCGATTACGTACCAGTGGGTAGTGATCAGCGTCAGCATGTGGAACTGGCCAGAGATCTGGCGGTGCGATTCAACCAGGCTTATGGTGATGTCTTTAAAGTACCGGAAGCAATTTTTGGCGAGTCAGGGGCGCGGATCATGAGTCTGCAGGAGCCGACAAAAAAAATGTCTAAATCTGATGAAAATTTAAACGGTTTTATTTCTTTGTTGGATGATCCCAAACAAATTGTTAAAAAATTTAAACGGGCAGTAACAGATTCTGAGACAGAAGTGCGATATGATCGGGAAAACAAACCGGGTGTTTCCAATTTGATGGAAATCTATGCCTGTGCCAGCGGCGCTTCTCTTGAAGCGATTGCAGAAGAATTCAGCGGCAAAGGTTATGGTGATTTTAAACTTAAAGTGGGTGAAGCGGTGGCTGACACCATTCGTCCAGTTCAGGAAGAATACAAAAGGCTGCTGGCGGATAAGGGCTATCTGGAACAAGTCATGCGAAACAACGCGGAAGCGGCTTCAAGAATCGCCTGGAGAACCCTTGCCAAGGTGCGCAAAAAAGTTGGTTTCGTAACAGTATAAAAGGCGGTTTAACCGCCTCAGATTGAAGACAAAGTTAATTTTATCTACCTGAGCACCGACAATTGGCTTTTTAGTTGTCCGCCTCGGGGCGAACAGTTGCTTGAAAACGTCTATAATTAGTGGTTTCAAATTGAGCAACTGTACGAATCCGCGCGCGGACTACGAAATCCAATTAGTCGGTGCGGGGTTTGTCTACACACTGAGGCGGGTTAACCGCCTGTTTTTATTTTGCAAAAAAGGAGGTGTGTCATGGGGTTAAAGATTATGACGGGTCGGCGGTCGACGCAGCTTAGTCAGGCGGTCTATCAGGCGATTGCAGCAGCACAGGAACAGGATAATTTGTTTCTGATTGTTCCCGAGCAGTTTACGCTGGGAGCTGAAAGGGCTCTAATTGAAGCAATCGGTCAAAATGGCTTAAGCGGAATTGAAGTGCTTTCCCCCAAGCGGCTTGGGGTGCGGGTCTTAAAAGAAACCGGCGGACTGACCATCAAGGTGCTCGATCAGCATGGCCGAAATATGCTCTTACATAAAGCAATGAGCCAGGTTCAAAAAAATCTGGTGATGTATAAAAACTCGATCCAAAAGTCAGGCTTTTCGCAAAAAATTGGCGATCTGATTGCCGAATTGAAAGAAAACGAAACCGAACCTGGGGATCTTTCAAAGGTGACAGATGAACTATCCACCGGTCTGCTCAAGCAGAAACTTGATGATATCAGATTAATTTACCAGGAATACAATCTTTTACTGGGCGAAGATCGGATCGATGATAAGGATCTGCATCAATTGTTTGTGGAAAAGATTCCCCGGGCGTCGTTTCTTAAAAATGCCAGCATTTGGATTGATGGGTTTCAGAATTTTTCAGCTCAGGATTATCGGATGATTAGAAAGTTGATGCTTACCGCTGCGGAGCTGACGATTACCCTGCCTTATGATGAAGCCGCGCCGGATGCTGGTGTTTTCGATTTAACAGCCAATACCTTCAGGCGACTAAAAGAAATTGGGTTTGAAGAGCAAGTGCCCTTTGCGCGGATTCCGGTCACGGAAAAAGAGCTTTGTGCCCCTGAGATCTGTTTTCTGGAGAAAAATCTTTTTGCTTATCCTCATTTGCTATGGGAAGAACCGGTTACAAACCTGAAACTTTTTCAGAATCAGAATGTTTGGGAAGAAGTGGAAAATGGGGCCCGAAACATTTTAAAATTAATTCGTGAAGATGATTACAATTATAAGGATATTGTGGTTTTAACAGGAGACCTGGAACTTTACGGCAGCATTATTAAGGGGGTTTTTACCCAGTATGGGATTCCTTTCTTTCTTGATGAACTTCGTCCCATTGGCGACAATCATCTGATTGAGGCACTTAGTTCGGCATTGGAAGCAATTTGCAATAATTATCGTCAGGACGAACTCATGGGTTATATAAAAACCGGTTTTTCGCCGATTAGTCTGGTGGAAAGTCAGGACCTGGAAAACTACGCCCTGGAATTCGGCATTAAAGGTTACAAATGGAAAAATGAATTTACTAAAGTGAGCCAAAATCCGTCTTTAAATCTCGAAGACCTTAATAATTTGCGGGAAAAAGTGATGCGGCCGCTATTGACCTTGGAAGATCGAGTCAAAGGCCAAAAAAGTTTTAGAGAAATGACCGAGGCGGTTTATAACTTTCTGGTTGACACGGCAGTTAATGACCAGCTTGATTTGCTGTCTGAAAAATTGGCGGAGTCGGAAGCTTTTGAAATCCAGGAGACCTATGACCAGATTTTCAACCGATTGATGGAAATATTTGATCAGCTGGTCAAAACATTGGGGGAAGAAAAGGTTGATTTTAAAGAATATGTGAGGCTTTTAAAAAGCGGTATTCAGGATTACCAGCTGGGCATCATTCCGCCATATGGCAACTTTGTCAATATCACGGACTTAAAAAGAAGTCGCAGCAGTGATTATCAGGCACTGCTGGTGTTCGGAATGAATGAAGGGAAAATTCCCGGCACCGGATCAGAACCCAATCTGATTTCAGATGCTGAGCGTAAAATGCTTTCTGATTACAATCTTCACTTTCAGAATAATCTGGCTTTTCAAATGGAACAGGAAAACTTTCTGGTTTATGATGTCCTGACCAGGCCCAAAGAACGATTGTATATCTTCTGGCCGCTTTCCGATCTGGAAGGCAATAGTCTCCAGCCCAGTATGCTGCTTGAACGGATTTTGACAATCTTTAAATCGCTAAAAATTGTTTCAACCATCGATCAGGGTAGTGACCAGACCCTCAATCTGATGAGTCACCCTGACGTCACCATCTGGGAATTAATTCATTTTTTAAAGGGCAGCAAGCTTTATTCTGAGGAAGAAGCGCAAATCTGGCGAGCCGCCCAGGCCTGGTTTATGGAAAATGGCTATCAGGAAAAAGTAGCGGCAGCGCTAAATGCGGCGGACTATCAGCAAACGGCCAGAAAACTGAGGCCAGACCAAGCGCTCAAGCTCTACGGCAAAAAAATGCGTTCGTCGGTAACCAGGCTTGAGCAGTTTCAAAAATGTCCCTTTTCTCATTTTGTTGAGTATGGTTTAAAACCAGTAGAACGATTGATTTATGAAGTGGCGGCACCGGAGATTGGTACTCTTTTGCATCAGGTGGTTGATGATTTTTTTAAATGGGCGAAAGCCGATCGGATTAATTTGGCCAGTCTTTCGAAGGAAGACAAAGAGAAAAAGATATCGCAGCTGATGGAAAAAAACTTGCCCGGTATCAAGACAAATGTTTTTAACAGTTCGGCATCCAACCGTTATTTGGGTAAAAAGCTGGAACGGGTGGGCATGCGATCAATTGACCATTTGATTAAACAGTTGGACGCTGGTGAATTTGAACCATTCCAGTCGGAGTTTGTTTTTGAGCAGCCTGTCAAGGGCCTGGAACAGGATTTCTTTTTATATGGAAAGATTGATCGTGTCGATCTTTATCAAAAGGATGGTCAAAGCTGGGTAAAGATTATTGATTATAAGACCGGTAAAAAAAATCTGCGTTATGAGGATATCTATTATGGGCTTTCCCTGCAGCTGGTGGTATATATGGATGGCTGCTTATCGGTGCTGAAAGAAGATAATTTAATGCCAGGCGGTATTCTTTATTTTCATGTGGATGATCCGGTGGTGGGCACGGAAATTGACAAGTCGCGAGAAAATTTTACTGAGCAACTGCAAAAAAGCCTCAATCGGGAATTTCGCCTAAATGGCTTGATCAGCGATAATCAGGATGTAATAAAAGCAATGGATGAGGCCGGCAAGGATTCCGAATTTTTGCCGGTTAAAGAAGTGCTTGATCGCCAGGATTTTGATGATCTGATTCTGTATGTCCGGACCTTGGTTAAAAAACTGCTTGTGGAAATATATAGTGGAGAAATTGGTGCGCGACCCATAAAGAGTAAAAAGGGGACTGCCTGTACCTATTGCGCGTTTCAGGGAGTCTGTCAATTTGATCCCGAGATTTCTAAGGAGGCCTACAGAAATCTTAATCAAACCATGAACAAGAAAACCTTTTTTGAAGCGATTAGAGAGGAGAAGCAAAGTGGAGAAGACCTGGACGCCTGAGCAGCTGGCGGCAATCGAAAACCGTTCGGACAATTTATTGGTGTCGGCAGCCGCCGGATCGGGAAAAACAGCACTGCTGATCGAAAGAATCTTCCGGATAGTGATGGAAGATCATATTGATGTGGACAGACTGTTGGTTTTAACCTTTACCCGGGCAGCTGCCGGCGAGATGAAAAATCGTTTAAATCAGGCTTTTGCTAAGGCCTTGGTTGGGGCGCAAGCGCAAGTTCGATCAGAAATCCTGAGACAAATGAATTTGCTGGCCAATGCCTCGATTTCGACGTTTCACGTTTTCTGTCTAAGTCTGCTAAGACAGTATTTTTTTAAGATTGATCTCGATCCAGCGTTTGCAATTGGCAATGAGACGGACATGGCTTTACTCCGGAAGGAAGCATTGGATCAGGCTTTCGAGTTATCTTATGAAGAAGCGGAAACGGGTCAGGATCCCCACTTTCTGGCTTTGATTGACAAATACTCGGGTAATCGTGATGATCAGACCTTTAAAGAACTGGTGGAGCAGTTTTACTTTTTCTTAAGCGCACAACCCTATCAGGATAGCTGGTGTGAGGAGGCTTTAAAAAACTTTGACATCGATGAAAAGACTTTTTTAAAAAGTCATCTTTGGGGTCAGAAAACCTGGGAGCTTGTTTTGTCTAAACTGATCGCTGTTAAAAATACGTATACAGCGGCTGTAAATCTATCTGAGCAGGAAGAAGGCTTTGAAAAAGTTGTGGATCTCATAAGAGAAGAATTGGGGGCTACGACAAGGGCATTGGATTGTTTTACGCAGGAAGCTGATAACAGTAATTGGTTGGACAATGTAAAAAATCTGGAATTTCGCCGTTTTCCATCTTCAAAAAAAATGGAGCCCGAACTTAAAAACCAGGTTAAGGCGCTTCGCGATCAGGCAAAGGACGACCTAAAAGGACTGATTGCCTTTTATGATAAAGGTTTTTTACTGGCTGAGCTTAATGATTTAAAACCGTTGATGGCAAGACTGATTGACTTAAGTTTTTTGATGAAGCAGCTATATGACCAAAAGAAGCGGGATAAAAACGTCCTGGACTACAATGATCTGGAACAATTTGCCCTTAAACTTTTGAGTGATGAATCGATCGCTGAAGAGGTGCGCCAGCGTTTTGCCTATGTCTTTATCGATGAATATCAGGATACCAATGAAATGCAGGAAACCATTCTCAAAAAGATTGTCCGGCCCGATAATTATTTTATGGTGGGGGATGTCAAACAGAGCATCTACCGTTTTCGCCTGGCTGATCCCAGCATATTTATGGGGAAATATGAGCGTTTTGGGGATGTCGATGGGGGAAAACTGATCAGTCTCAATCGTAATTTTAGAAGTGCTGAAACAGTGATATCAGGCATTAATGAAATATTTTCAGCAATTATGTCAAAGTCTCTGGGTGAGATTGACTACAATGAGCAGGTACGCTTATATCCGGGACTTGAAAAAAACGTTGCCCAGCAGAAAGTGGCGGTCGACTTGATTTATCAGCCAGACACCGTTCTTTCTGATATCACCGAAGAACTGTCAAAAACTGAACTGGAAGCTCGTTACATTGCCACGAAAATCAACAGTATCATTGGAACGCCCTTATATCGCTCGCGTCTGGGTCAGGTTAAAGCAGTGGAATATAGGGATATCGGCGTTTTGCTGCGAAGCCTGGCTGGTCGAGAAGAAGTATTTATGAATGTTTTTGAGGAATTTGGAATTCCGGTTTATTTTGAAGGCGGCTCGCAATATTACGAATCTCTGGAAATCAGAACGGTTTTGAATCTATTAAATCTGATCGATAACGGTCATCAGGATATTGTTCTGTTGAGTGTCATGATGTCACCAATTGGGAAGTTCACAACGGATGATTGCGCAGTGATTAGGATTTCCAGTCCCGATGGTTTCTTCTATGAAGCGGTTGATTGCTATATTAAAGAAGTGGTCGATCCTTTAAGTGCCAGACTCAAATCCTTTTATCAGATGCTTGAGCGCTTCAGGGATGCTTCAAAGCAAGAGCCGGTTGAGGATTTTCTCTGGAAGATCTATATGGAAACCGGTTATTTCGGACTGGTGGGTTGTCTGCCAGGCGGTCAGCAAAGGCAAAATAATTTAAAAATTCTCTTAAAACGGGCTGCCGACTATAAAAAATCAACCCTTAGAGGACTTTATCAGTTTGTTCGTTTTATCGAAAATATGAAAAAACACAGTCAGGATATTTCACCTTCAAGAAGCCTTTCCGCACAGGAAAATGTGGTTCGCCTGATGACGGTTCACAAAAGCAAGGGGCTCGAATTCCCGGTTGTTTTTATGGCTGGTTTAAATCAGCGTTTTAATAAACAGGATAATTATCGTCCACTTTTATTCCATAAAAAACTGGGCATCTGCCCCGCTTTTGTTGATGAAAAAAACCGTTATAAGGCCTCGACTATCGCTCGAGAAGTTTGTATCGATCAGAATTTGCGGGAACTGCTTTCAGAAGAAATGCGAATTTTATACGTAGGAATGACCCGCGCGGAAGAAAAACTGCATCTGGTATCGGCTGGTAAAATCGGTGATAAACAGGCAGCCAGGTGGCAACTTAGGCCGGACGTGCAAAATTTGACCGGTGCCTCGGGCTTCATCGACTGGATTATGATGGCGGTGCTCAAAGGCCGACAGCTTAAACCGGAGGCGGTAACTGAGTTAGAACATTTTACCATAAACCAAATTTTTGATTTGACCGCGTTAATGCCGATGAGTCAGGTTCAAAAAACAAAAAAGGAAGAATCTGAGCAAGTGAATCCGATAGTGAGGGAGCAAATTAATCAGCTTTTAAGTTTTGACTACGCCAGCAGATTTAAGGAGACCTTGCCGGGTAAAATGAGTGTAACGGAGATAAAAAATCTTCAAAACAGTAGCCCCAAAAAGATTGATGCAAATGCGGTGATCAGGAGACAAGCGGGTTTTATCCGGCAGCAGAAACCCGATTTTTTAGAAATTCAGGATGAAATTCCGGATCCGCTTGAACGGGGAACAGCGCTCCATCTGTTTATGGAAGTCATGGATCTTTCCCGCTATCAGCAAATTAATTTACAGGAAGATCAGGACAAGGCAATAATTCAGGAATTTTTACTGGCAGAACGTGATCGCTTAATCCGGGATAAATATATGGGACAGGCTCAGGCCATGAGTATTGATCTGGATTTGATTCAGGATTTTTTTGCTTCAGCAATTGGAAAGCGCATTCTCGCTTCCCCAAAAATCAAAAGAGAATGGCCATTCACTTTGCAGGTTGAGCCTAAAAGTATCCGGCCCGAGTGGGAAAATTATCAGCAGTCGGTTCTGGTTCAGGGGATCATCGATTGCGCTTTTATGGAAGCGGACAGCTGGGTCATTGTTGATTACAAAACCGATTTGTTTCAGGGCGGCAATGATCGTCTCAACCGGATTAAAGCCTATCAGACGCAAATTGAGTTTTATAGTCAGGCTCTGGAAAGCCTCACGAAAATACCAGTGCGGGAAAAAATAATTTGCTTTATTCGGCAAAGGGAAAATATATCTTTAAAGTAAATGTGCTATAATGAAAACAGGAATTAAGAAAAGGAAAAGAATGACCATGAAAGCATTGCAAAAGGATATATTAAGAGAAATTAAAAAAACCAAAAGCCGATTTATTTCAATCGTTGCCATCATCGCCCTTGGCGTCTGCTTTTTTGTCGGCATAAAAGCAACTGGCCCCAGTATGGAGTATACGGCGAATGTTTATTATGAGACCCAGAACCTGATGGACTTTCGGCTCTTGTCAACCTATGGTTTTCAGGAAGATGACATCGCTGCCCTTGCAAGTACCGATGGGGTGGAAACGGTCATGCCCGGCTACTCGGCGGATGTAATTATTGATGAAGGTGAAAACCGACCGGTTATCCGGCTCTATTCGGTGCCTCAGGATAACAGCCTGAATCAGCTGGTGCTGGTAGATGGCCGCTTACCCCAAAAGTCCGGTGAGATCGTCATCGAAGCGCCTTATGAAGATTCGGTAGTGGGGTCTGTGAATTATGCGATTGGCGATACCATTAATCTGGATTCGGATCTTGCCGGCGAACCCCGGTCTGATAGCGTTAAACCGGATACTTACACCATTGTTGGTTTTGTCCGATCACCCCAATATGTTTCCTTCGAGCGTGGAACAACCACTGTAGGAAACGGGAACATTGCCTTTTACGGTTTTATCCCGGAAGCTGATTTTGGCTATGAACGCTATACCGAAGCCTACGTCAAAACGACAGCTCTGGCGGATGGCCAGTCGGCTTTTTCAGATCAATACTGGACACTGGTTAACGGCTTTGAGCAAAATCTTGAAAGCCTTGGCGCTAAACGTTTGGAGATTAATTATTCCGAAATAATGAATGAGGCGCAGCAAAAGTTGGATGATGGTTATGCTGAGTATAATGATGGTCTCAAAACTTTCCTGGAGGGGATTGCCAGCGGTGAAACAGAGCTGGCAGATGCCCGCGACCAGCTTGTCAGTGGTGAGATCGAAATTGAAACTGGTTATAATGAACTTTACAGCACCATGGCCAGCACAGAAGCGACCCTGGCCGACAGTAAAGCCCAGCTTGATTCGGCTAAAGCCTCTTTGATTACGGGCCAGCAGGAACTTGATGCAAAAATTGCGGAAGCCAATGCGCAGCTGGATCAGGGTCGGGCTGGGATTGCCCGGCTGACCGAGGCGATTGCTCAGATGGAGGCAGCTGATCCTTCCGCTCAGTTACCGGAGCTAGAAGCCCAGTTAGCTCAGGTTCAGGTGCAGATCGATGAAGGGGAGGTCGCAATTGCTGACCTAAATGGACAGATTACTGTTCTTCAAAGCCAGATTGCCGCGCTTGATCCTCTGGCTCCCGATTACCAAGCTCAGAAAGCGCAGTTAGAAGCCCAGATTGCAGAACTTGATGAAAGCATCAATGGCATTGAGAGTCAGTTAGAGCTGGCTTATGCGGCACAGGCTCAGCTGCAGTCCGGGATCGATGAGATTCTAAATTTTAAACAGACCCTGGAGCAGACCAAAGCCCAGTTAGCGGCTCTGGAGGATCAGGTAGCTCAGGGCCAGGCGGCACTTGATGCCGAACAGTCGGCCGCCGAGGCCAAACTCTCTGCTGGCTGGAGCCAGTATTACGATGGCCTGGCGGCTTATAATCAGGGAGTCGCCCAGTATCAGGCGGGGATTGACCAGGGATTTAGCCAGCTTTCCGATGCCGAGGCGGAGATAGCTGATGGCTGGAACCAGTATTATGACGGTCTGGCAACACTTGAAGAAAACCGGGTTGAAGGTCAGCAGGAGTTGTCTGATGCGGCGGCAGAGCTGGCAGATGCCCAACAAAAAGTTGATGACATCGATAAAGGCAAATGGTACCTCTTTGACCGGGACGAAAATCCCGGATATCGCAGCTATGGTGAAGATGCGACTCGGATCAACAATATTGCCAATGTTTTCCCCCTCTTCTTTTTACTGGTAGCGGCACTGGTGTCTTTTACCACCATGACCAGAATGGTCGAAGAACAGCGAACCCAGATTGGAACCTTGAAAGCGCTGGGCTACCGGCACTCGCAAATTGCTTCGAAATTTATTATTTATGCAATTTTAGCCGGTTTAACCGGTGCTGTCATCGGCATAATTGTAGGGCTTAACACCTTGCCTTATCTGATTGCCGGAGCCTATGGCATGATGTATCAGGTACCGGATTTACTGATTGATCCACCTTGGCTGTCGATTATGATCAGTGCGGTGATGGCCGTTTTATGTACGGTTGCTGCTGCTGGCCTGGCAACCATTGTTGAACTGAAAGAACAGCCCTCGGAACTGATGCGACCCAAAGCGCCCAAAATTGGTAAAAATATTTTGCTGGAACGGATTCCCTTAATCTGGAATCGGCTGGGCTTTATCGAAAAGGTCACTGCCCGCAATCTTATGCGCTATAAAGGGCGTTTCTTTATGACGGTGATCGGGATTGCCGGTTGTACTGCTTTGATACTGGCCGGATTTGGCCTGCAGGATGCTATCACCACTATTATTCCCAAACAGTTTGGCGAGATTGCCGTTTATGATGGTCTGATGGCATTTAAAGAAGACGGAACGCTGGAAGAAAAAGCGGCAATAAAAGCTGAACTTGATGCCGATGGACGTTTTTCGGAAAACATGCTGGCTTATCAGACTAGTATGAAAGTGGAAAAATCCGGCCAGGACTATTCTAAATCCGTTTATCTGCTGGTGCCGGAAACAAACCAGCAGCTTGATGATTATATTCATATTAAAAATCAGGAAACGGGTCAGGCTCTGAATTTATCAGAAGGGGCGATTATTACCGAAAAAGCTTCACGGGATTTGGGGATTGCCATCGGTGATACGGTGACCGTTTTTAACGATGATGAATCCTACGAAATTGAGATCGCCGGTATTGCTGAAAACTATCTGGAAAATTATCTCTATCTGTCACCGGAAAGCTATCAGGAAGTTGTCGGCAAGCCGGTAGCATTTAATGTTGCCTATATCAATATTCCCAACATCAACGACAGTCTGGAATCGGAGATTGCCGGCGACTGGCTGTCCAAGGATGATGTGGTGTCGATGAATTTCACCGGTAGCATTATTGAATCCTCGGAAGACAGTATGGGCAGTCTGAATATAGTTATTCTGGTACTGATTCTTTCAGCGGCTGCTTTAGCCGGTGTTGTCTTATATAATCTGACCAATATTAACATTTCCGAACGAGTCAGAGAGATTGCCACCATTCGGGTATTGGGCTTTTACGATTTAGAAACCTATAATTATATTTTTAGAGAAAATATTGTCCTTGCTTTTGTTGGGGTGTTAGTAGGTCTGTTTTTGGGCACCGGTCTAAATAATCTGATTATCAACACCATGGAAACCGATATGACTACCTTTGTCAGAGAGATTGAGTTAAGTTCTTATCTGCTTGCCGGCGCCCTGACCATACTTTTTACCTTGGTGATCAATGTCGCCATGACCCCGATTATCAAACGGATTAATATGGTGGAATCGCTTAAGTCGATTGAGTAGAGTAAAGTGGGGGCTAGGCCCTATAAGCCAATATTTTCCCCTTTCATCTGCTTTTATTGATCCTGATTTTCTGCTAAACTATTAATAATGAATGCGATTACCTGACAGAGAAGTATCTTCTGATCTGAAAGACTATGGACAATAATACGGAAATTCTGCCAGGAAGCGATAGAGTAACAGGTCGCGAAAGAAAGAGACTGTAATTTTTCCGTTCAGGTAAGAAAATTCAAAATATCAGAATAAGGATGGAAAAGGAATGAAAAGATGGATTGTAATGGCAATTGCAGTTGTCGGCCTGGTCTTCATGATGACTGGCTGTCAGACTGAAACGGCTCAACCACAAACGGTTAAAGTGGGAACCCTGGCTGGTCCGACCGGGATGGGGATGGCTGAAATGATGGTTGATGGGGTTGATTTAGGTGAAAATGTCACCACCGAATTTACGATTGTCGGAGCTCCGGATCAATTGACTGCCAGTCTGATCAGCGGTGAGCTTCAAATGGCGGCAGTACCAACCAATCTGGCGGCTGTTTTGTATAACAAAACGGAAGGACAAATTGCATTGGGGTCAGTTAACACGCTAGGTGTTTTATATATTGTTGCGGATGAAGCAGAGGGCATTGCTTCAATTGCCGATCTAAAAGGCAAAACGATTCTCGCCAGTGGGCAGGGCTCGACACCGGAATATGTTCTTAATTATCTGCTGCAGCAAAACGGTCTGACACCAGGTGTGGATGTGACCATCAATTATGTGTCTGAACACAGCGAGGTTGTAACCGCTTTGGCTGCGGGAACCGCGACGGTTGCCATGTTGCCGGAACCCTTTGTAACAACAATCACCAGTAAGAAAGCTAACATCAAGGTTGCCGTTGATATGACGGATGCCTGGGCTCAGGCGGGAGATGGTTCTCAACTGCAGATGTCAGCGCTGGTTGTTAATCGTGAGTGGGCGACAGCTAATCCTGATGTTTTTGCAGCTTTCCTTGAAGCCTATGAAAAGTCGATTAATGATTTGAATCAGGATCCTATGCAGGGTGCACAAGACATTGTCGCTGCCGGCATCATGGCAGACGCGACGGTTGCTCAAGCAGCGATTCCAAATTGTAATATCGTTTTTATACCAGCCGCGGATGCACAGGATTCGCTGACTGATTACTATAATGTCTTATATGGATTTGATCCCAAGTCCGTTGGAGGTAGTCTACCAGGTGAAGATTTCTACTCAATTGGGCAATAAAAAGAATATAAAACTGGGAGCGATTCTATTTTGGATCGTGATCTGGATACTGGCAGCCTGGCGGGTGAATAATCCGCTGGTGCTGCCTTCGCCATTTGACACATTGAAAGGGCTTGTTAAACTGACTGAATCAGCAGATTTTTTAGTGGCGATCATCGTGACGCTGATTCGCGTGTTTGCAGGGGTCTTGTTTGCTTTTGGCATGGGTCTTGCTTTAGGGATAGCAGGTGGTTTGAACCGCTTTTTTTATGAGCTTCTAAATCCTCTAGTGGTGACCATTAGATCGGTTCCGGTCGTTTCGGTGATTATTTTAATTAATCTCTGGATCGCCTCAAGTTTGGTTCCCCTAGTGGTAACCTTTCTGATCTGCTTTCCGGTAACTTGGACCAATGTGACCCAGGGGGTTTTTTCAACCGATAAAAAATTGCTGGAAATGGCGGCGGTTTATCACGTTTCGCCAGCTAAAATTCTCAAAAATATTTATTTGCCATCGATCAGACCTTATGCCAGTTCGGCACTGATTAACGCGATTGGTTTGGGCTGGAAAGTGACGGTTACGGCAGAAGTTTTAGCAAATGCTTTGCCATCAATGGGAATGAATCTATACTATGCCCGTATTTATCTGGAAACAGATCTCTTATTTGCCTGGACGCTGGTTATTGTAGTATTAAGCTATCTGATTGAGAAACTGACGATTAAAGCCCTGAAAGGCAGCGCGAGAGAGGTGGCAGAATGATTATTGAGATTAAAAATCTTTGCAAGACTTATGATCAGCAAATGATATTTGACGATTTTTCGCTGACAATCGAAAGAGATATCATCACGGGTATAACGGGACCATCGGGCGCCGGTAAAACAACTTTGCTGCGTCTTTTAGCTGGACTGGAAAAACCGGACAGCGGTTCGATAGAGGGACTTCAAGGGGGAAGTCTTTCTTATGTTTTTCAGGAACCTCGTCTGCTGCCCTGGTGTACGGTCAGAGAGAACCTGCGTTTCGTATGTCCGCAGGGGCATGACCTAAAAAAAGATTTTGAAAGTGAAATTGATATCATGCTCGATCAGGTTGGCCTGACAGAAGCGCAAAGTCTTTATCCTCAGGCATTAAGTGGTGGTATGAAGCAGCGAGTTTCCATTGCCCGGTCTTTTCTAGTGCCGTCAGAACTGCTCTTAATGGATGAACCGTTTATCAGTTTGGATTTGGATTTAAAAGAGCGACTGATGGAACTGTTTCTTTCTTTGTGGGAAAAGAAAAAAAGAACTGTGCTTTTTGTTTCCCATGACCCTTTAGAAATGAAAAAGCTTTCTCATACCATCCTGACCTTGTCAGATAAACCGGTTAGAATCCTAAAGCGTGAGGAAAATAAAAAACTGTAAAGGCTTACTGGGTGCAAAGCCTTTTTTTATATGATAAACTTAAAGAAAAAGCCATCAGGCTTTCAGACTGAAGACAAAGTATATTAAAGCACCTGAGCACCGACAATTGGCTTTTCAGTTGTACCCAAGGGGGCAGACCCTCCGCCTCGGGGCGAACAGTTGCTGGGAAACGCCGATAATTAGCGTTTTTAAATTGGGCAACTGTACGAATCCGCGCGCGGACTACGAAATTCAATTGGTCGGTGCGGGGTTTGTCTACACACTGAAAGCCATCAGGATTTTATTTTTATGAGAACGGAGAGAGAAATGAATATCAAATTGATTGCATTAGATATGGATGGCACCACCTTAAAGAGTGACTTTAAGTCCATCACCCAAAGAACGGAAGCGGCATTAAAGGCCGCCATTGAACAGGGGATTCATGTGGTACCGTCAACCGGTAGAATTCTTGGTCAGCTGCCGGAATCAGTAACAAGTATCCCAGGGGTTAATTATGCGGTGACATCAAACGGTGCATCCGTCGTTAATTTACAAACCCGGGAAGTGATCAGCTCTAACTATATCGGAGCCGGAAGTGTTAAAAAAATTATTCCCATGATTGCCCGTAAGAATCTGCTTTGTGAAGTTTATCATAATGGCCAGTCCTATGCGGAGCATCGTTTTTTTGAAAGTCTTGAAGAGCTGGAAGGGTTCCCACCAGATTTGATTGATTTTATCAAAAACAAATCCGTTACGGTGGATTCGATTTTGGAATTTACAAATGCCAAGGCGGCGGAAATTGAAAAAATTAATATTCCCCTTTTAAGTGATCATAACCATCGTTTGCTGTGGCAAAAATTTTCCCGGATTAAAGGGGTGACTTTAACCCAGGCCATCGCCAGCAATATCGAAGTGAATCATCGTAATTCCAATAAGGGTCAGGGCTTGAAGCAGCTTTGTAAGATCTTGGATGTAAAGCCTTCTGAAATTATGGCTGTTGGGGATAGCGATAACGATATAAAAATGCTGGAATTCGCCGGCCTGCCTGTCGCGGTGGGCAATGCCTCCGATGATGTCAAAGCTGTGGCCAAAGAAATCACCCTCCCCTTCGATCAGGATGGTGTCGCCCACGCCATTGAAAAATTTGCGCTAAAATAAAGCCGGACATGACCTCGAATTGAAGACAAGGTAATATAAACTCCTGAGCACCGACAATTGGCTTTTCAGTTGGCTGCATCGGAGCGAACAGTTGCTGAAAAAGCGTATCATTAGTGCTTGCAAATTGGGCAACTGTACGAATCCGCAGCAGCCTACGAAATCCAATTGGTCGGTGCGGGGTTTATCTACAAACTAAAGCCGGACACGGCTTTTTTTTTCGTGTAAATTTAAGCAGGCTTGAGTGAAAAAGAAGACCGCGAAGTTTGTTTTATTTGATAAAATCTTATCCGTGCCATTTCTTGTAAACCATTTCCTGATGTGCTAGACTAACAGTTAGTAAATCAGAAATTTTTTAAGGGGGCAGACAAGAATGGAAAAAAAGGCTATTACAGCCCAGAAAGCGCCGGAGGCTTTGGGTCCATATTGCCATGCGGTAATGGCAGGTGAAACGCTTTATATATCTGGGCAGCTGGGAATTAATCCCGAGTCAGGAGAACTTTTGCAGGGGCTTGAGAATCAGGTAAGTCAGAGCTTTGACAATCTAGCGGCGATTCTTGATGCGGCGGGTATGAAAAAAGATGAGATCGTAAAAACAACGCTGTTCATAAAAAACATGGCTGATTTTTCGAAAATCAATGACTTATACCAGGCATTTTTTAAGGGTGTTGCTGTTTATCCTGCCAGAGCATGTGTGGAGGTTGCGGCGCTTCCTAAAGCAGCTTTGTTTGAAATTGAAGCCATAGCTGTTAAGGCTTAGTCACTCAGGGAGACATAGAGATGAATAAAGAACTGGAAGTTTATGTCACATTGGTTGATTTTTTAGCCGAGTTTATGGGTGAAAATACCGAAGTGGTTTTGCATGACATGACGGACTGGCATCATTCGGTGGTGGCCATCAGAAATGGCTATATTAGTGGCCGTAAAGTTGGTGATCCGATAACAGAGGTGTCTTTGCGCATTTTAAAAAGCCAGATTCATTTAAAAAAAGACTTTATCTGGAATGATCCGGTTAAACTTAAGAAAAAGGAAACCATTCGTTCCGGAACCTGGTTCATCAAGGACAATGAGAATCTGATTGGTATGCTTTGCATTAATTCGGACGATGAAGAGATCATTAAAGTCAGAGATATTTTGAATCGCATGATCAAAAAAAATGTTGAAATCAAAACGGAAGTAGATGCCGAAAAATACAGTGTGGATGCCAAGGAACTGGTAGATAAACACCTGACCCATCTACAACCCAAATGGGCAGTCAAGGTTAAGATGATGAAGAAAAAGGAAAAAGTGGAGCTGGTCAGAAAACTGGATGAAATGGGAACTTTTTCTGTTAAAGGCAGCATCTGGTATCTGGCTAATCTCTTAAATGTCTCGGTGCCGACCCTCTATCGTTATATTGCTCAGGCCAAAGAAATAGAAGATCAGGGGTAAGGTTAAGACTTTTCAAAAAATCCTTTTTCTTAAAGTGGGGCTTCTCGATTTTACAAATGACAGAAAATGACATATAATAGAAGAAACATTTTTTGCAATCATCTTACGATCAGTAATACAGCATGGTATTGCAAAAAAGAAGATATTTGAAGGAAGGTGAATTATGACCATTCAAACACAAAACATGCCGGAGCATATCGCCATCATTATGGATGGCAATGGCCGATGGGCAAAAAAAAGGAATCGTCCGCGATTGTTTGGACACAACGCGGGAATGAAAACCCTTAAAAAAATTGTCCGTGCTTCCTCAGATTTTGGAATTAAAATTTTGACGGTCTATGCCTTTTCGACAGAAAACTGGAAACGCAGCGAAGATGAAGTCAGTGGGCTGATGAAGATTGCCGTTGATTATTTTACCAGTGAAGTCAAAGAATTACATGAGAACAATGTAAAAGTCAACGTGATTGGCGATTTAAAGCGATTAAGCCCTAAAGTGTTAGATGCAGCGCAAAAGGCAATGGCGTTAACAGAAAACAACAGTGGACTGATTTTTAATGTGGCCCTAAATTATGGTGGCCGAGATGAAATCGTCTCGGCGGTTAAAGCCTTAATGAATGACGGGATTGCGGCTGATGAGGTTACTGAGGAAATGCTTGCAAATAAACTTTACACTGCGGGAATGCCGGATCCTGATTTGGTGCTGCGAACCTCGGGTGAGAAACGAATTAGTAATTTTTTGCTTTGGCAGATGGCCTACTCAGAAATTTTCTTTATTGACACCCTCTGGCCTGATTTTGATGAAGCCGCCTATCTTGAACTGATTGAAGCCTATCAGAAAAGGAACAGAACATATGGCTCGGCGTAAAAAAAAGGATAATTCGTCCCTTAGAACCCGGGTCATTACTTCGGTGGTGGGTTTGCCAATTTTGATTGGAATTTTGGCATTAGGTGGGATCTGGTTGGTGCTGGGAGTGCTGATGCTCACTTTCGTGGGAACACTGGAATTTTCATCGGCAATTAATCATCTAATCATTCCCAGAATATCTTATGCCTTCATGCTGATCTTATCTTTCTTGATGGTTATTACAATCAAGCTGGATTATAATTTCGGTCTGCCCATGCTTTTAATCTGTTTTATTATCATGTTCTGCTACGAGATTGCAACTGGCAAATTGGGAATTCAGCGGACTGGTTCGATGCTTCTTGGAATCGTATATGTACCGGTGATGTTTTCGCATCTTTTTTTATTTGAGACGATCAGCAGAGGCATCTACTATTTATGGCTGATATTTGTAATTGCTTTTGTGACGGATACATCAGCCTATTTTGTCGGGCGCTTTTTTGGAAACCGCAAACTTGCCCCCAAGATCAGCCCCAAAAAAACCATTGCCGGAAGTATCGGCGGAATTATTTTTGCGGCTCTGGCGGCGATGCTTTACGGGAATATCTTACGAACTTATTTTGATTTTGATCTTGCCTGGTACTGGTATATCGGGATTGGTGTGCTTGGATCTGTAGCCGGTCAATGCGGCGACCTGACAGCCTCGATGATAAAAAGAAAAGCCAATATCAAGGATTTCAGCCAGGTTCTGCCAGGTCATGGCGGGGTTCTGGATCGTTTTGACAGCATTATTTTTATTATTCCGATTATTTATATTTTTGCCCGATTAACCTTCGGGATAACTTAGGAGACCAATGAATCCAATTACCATACTTGTAACCCTTCTTATCTTAAGCATTTTAGTCGTCAGTCATGAATTTGGCCATTTTATTGCTGCCCGCAAAGTTGGTGTTTTTGTCGAAGAATTTGCTATCGGCATGGGACCTAAACTTTTTAGTCGTCAGGGAAAAGAGACCCTTTTTTCGATTCGGCTGTTTCCAATTGGTGGTTTTTGTAAAATGCGCGGCGAAGAGCCTGAACTCGATGAGGACGGCAATTATTTACCGGCGGACCCTGATAAGACCATTGATGAAAGAAGCTTTGAAGCTAAAACAAAAGGCCAAAAACTTTTAATTTTAGTTGCCGGTTCAGCGATGAATATTATCTTTGCCTGGTTTTGCCTGCTTGTTTTAGCGATTTTAGTGGGCAATACTAATCCGCTGGATATTCTAAGATTAGCCTTTATTAATACCGCCAATTTTGCCGGGATTATCTTTCAGTCTTTTGCCATGCTTTTTTCCGGTCAGGCTGGTCTCAATGACGTAGCCGGGCCAATTGGGATGGTTTCCATGGTTGATACTTTTTTAAATAACGGTTTTGTCAGCCTTCTGGCCTTTACGGCCTTAATCAGTGTCAACCTCGGGGTGATCAATATGATGCCCCTTCCAGCTCTGGATGGCGGACGCGTGCTGATCATTCTGATTGAAATGATCACCCGGAAAAAATTTTCACCGGAAATCGAAGGGCGCATTAATTTTGTTGGCTTTGTTTTGTTAATGGGTCTGGCAGTTGTGATCGCTTTTAACGATATTATGCGTTTAAGTGCCTAGGAGTGGCCATGCGAAGGAAAACAAGACAAGTAAAAATCGGAGATGTCTTTATCGGAGGGGACCATCCGATTGCAATCCAATCAATGACCAACACCGATACGCGTGATATCGAAAAAACGGTTGCTCAGATTAATGCCCTGGAAGCAGCTGGTTGTCAGCTGGTGCGCGTGGCTGTTCCCGATCAGGCAGCAGCGCAGGCAATCGGGTCAATTAAAAAAAATATCAATATTCCTTTAATTGCTGATATTCATTTTGATTATCGGCTGGCGCTTTTATCGATTGCGCAGGGAATTGACAAGCTGCGGATTAATCCCGGCAATATTGGTCATAAAAACAAGGTCAAAGAAATTGTGGCAATGGCCAAAGAACGGGGCATTCCGATTCGAATTGGGGTTAATGCCGGTTCACTAGACAAAGAACTGCTGCAAAAAAATGGTGGTCATCCCACTGCGGAACTGATGCTTGAATCAGCCCGTCAACATATTGCCATTTTAGAAGACCTGAATTTTACCGATATCGTTGTCTCCCTAAAATCTTCTGATGTTCGTCTTTCCATCGATTCCTACCGGGCTTTTTCGGAAGCCTATGACTATCCGCTCCATCTGGGGATTACTGAAGCTGGGTTATTAAGAACTTCGGCGGTTAAATCGGCCATCGGCATGGGCAACTTATTGCTGGATGGGATTGGCGATACCATGAGAGTTTCCGTAACGGGCGACCCGATCACGGAAATTGCTGTAGCCAGAGATATTTTATCAGCCATTGGGCTTTACCAGGGGCATAAACAGGCAGCACAACTGATTGCCTGTCCGACCTGTGGCCGCACTGAAATTGATTTGATCAGTATTGCCCAAAAAGTCGATCAGGCTCTGCAGGGAGTTGATAAAAAGATTAATGTGGCCGTTATGGGCTGTATTGTCAATGGCCCTGGGGAAGCTAAAGAAGCGGATATCGGCATCGCTGGCGGCAAAAACAAAGCAGTCCTCTTTAAAAAGGGGGAGATTGTCAGAACGGTGGCAGAAACAGAAATTATTTCGGCATTGATGGATGAAATAAACAAAATGTGAGGCATGTTTTGAGTATACAAAAAAAGCAGGCGCATTATCAGAAAATTATCACAGCCCATGAACTTCAGACAGAACAAATTAAAATCAATTCCCAGCAGGAGGAATTGATTTTTAAATTTCAGACCTTGAAAAAAGAAGTGGATGCAGAGGCGGTCAAGAAACAGTTGATCGATGTTTTTGATTTTGCCCGCAACTTGAAAATAGAAATAAGTCATAAATCCTACCAGTCAGCCCAAGAACTTTATCAGGATGAAAAGGATCTGATTGTCGAAAAGCTGACTGGCATCAATTTAAAAATAGCTGGCGTTATTTTAGTCAATACCTTAACGGCGGAAGGTGATTCTTTTTATTTAAAAGCCCGTTCAACGGATACCGTTGATACTGAAACCTGGGAAATCTTTAAAAGCCGTTTCCGTCGTATTGTCCATGAAGAATATGGACTTGATTGCCAGCTGGTCATTTCCTTTATGGATCATCAGGCGGTCAGAGAAAAAAGCCGCGAAGACCTGAATAAAAAATTGTCGACCATTAACCCGGATGCGACGTCAACACCAGCTCCAGTTAAAACAGGTCGAAAAGGCAGCAAGAACATCGAGCCGATAAAGGCTGAAAAACCCGGTGATGTTATTCTCGGTAAGGCGATTAAAGCGATACCGACTTTTTTAAAGGACATCGATTTTTCCTTAGGAGGCGAATCGGAAGGCCAGAATGTGGTCGTTAACGGAACCATTTTTGGGGTCGATATTCGAGAGCTGCGCAGTGGAAAGACGCTTTTAAGCTTTAATCTGACCGATGATACCGGCTCAATCACGGCCAAAATTTTCACTGAATCTGAAGATCTCTGTCAGCATATTAATAAGGGCATGGTGGTGTCCGTCGAGGGCCGCCTGAAATATGATGAATTTGCCTCGGAGCTGATGCTATTTCCCCGCAACATTGTCCTGTCATCCAAGCAAAAAAAACGCGACGATGCTCCGGTCAAGCGAGTGGAACTCCATATGCACAGCCAATTCAGTGCCATGGATGCCGTTAGCAAAGTGGAAAAAATAATGGAACAGGCCGTTAATTATGGCCATGATATGATTGGGATTACTGATCATGGTGTTCTGCAGGCATACCCGGAAATGATGGCTCTGGGACGAAAGAATAAAATTAAGGTGCTCTATGGCCTTGAAGGCTACCTGGTTGATGACCAGATGGATCTGATCGTTGGTCCCAAAGACCAGGATTTTACCGGGGAGTTTGTTTTTTTCGATCTGGAAACCACGGGCTTTATTCCCGGCAATCACCGGATCATTGAAATTGCGGCGGTTAGAATCCGGAACAATCAGATCATTGATCAGTTTAATACCCTTGTTAATCCGCACTGTGAGGTGCCTCTGGAAATTACTGAGTTAACAGGGATCACAAGTCAAATGGCCGCTGGTGGAATGGAAGAAGTTCAGGCAGTCAAGGAATTTTTTACTTTTATCGGGGATGCTGTCTTGGTCGCTCATAATGCGGCATTTGATATGAGCTTTATCGAAAAAGCGATGGAAGACCATAGTATTAGCCGAGAAAACACCTGGATTGACACCCTGGCTATGGCTCGTTGTTTGTTGACTCAAATTACCAGACATAATCTCAAGAAGCTGACAAGCTTTTTTAAGATTGAACTCAATAACCATCACCGAGCCTTGGATGATGCCATGGCTTCGGCTCGAGTCTTTTTAAAATTGCTGGAGCTGGCCGAGAAAAAGGACTGCAAAAGCATTCAGGATTTGTCGACCTTATCCCAGCGTGATCGAAACATAAAAATCAACTATCCCTATCATGTCATCATCTACGCCAAAAATCAGCAGGGGATTAAAGACCTCTATAAAATTGTTTCCGAATCCCATCTAAACTATTTTCACAAGAAACCGCGAATTCCCCGTTCATTGTTGATTGAAAACCGGGAAAACCTATTAATTGGCTCAGCTTGTGAAGCAGGAGAGCTGTATAAGGCTTTCATCAATAACAAACCAAAACAGGAAATCATTAAAATTGCGTCATTCTATGATTATTTGGAGATCCAGCCTTTGGGCAATAATCAGTTTTTGATCGAAAACAAAAGCATTCCCGATGTGGAGGGCCTAAAAAGGATTAACCGGGAAATCATTGAACTGGGTCGGGAAATGAACAAGTTGGTAGTGGCCACGGGAGATGTTCACTTTGTTAACCGGGAGGACAGTTTGTACAGAGAAATTCTCTTTACTGGCCAGGGCTATAAGGATGCACATAATCAGCCGCCTCTTTATTACCGGACTACTCAGGAAATGCTGGATGAATTTGCCTATCTTGATGCCGAGACGGCTCAAGCAGTGGTCATTGACAATACCCGTAAAATCGGTCAGATGATCGAAGATGTTCTGCCCATCCCCGATGGGACTTATACCCCGGTGATGGAAGGGTCGGACGATGAGATCAGAAACATGGTGGTTGCCCGGGCACACGAAATGTTTGGCGATCCCCTGCCGGAAAATGTGGAGCAGCGGATGAATCGGGAACTGGATTCAATCATTGGCAATGGTTATTCCGTTTTATACCTGATTGCCCAGAAACTGGTAGCCCATTCCATGGAAGACGGCTACCTGGTTGGTTCGCGTGGATCGGTGGGATCCTCCTTTGTGGCCACTCTCTGTGGGATTACCGAGGTTAATCCCCTGGCGCCCCACTATCGCTGTCCGGAATGTCAGCAGTCGGAATTTTTTGATTCCAACGAGGTTGGGGTTGGACCGGATTTGCCAGACAAAAATTGCCCTCATTGCGGAGCTTTAATGGTAAAAGACGGCTTTGACATACCGTTTGAAACCTTCCTTGGCTTTGAAGGAGATAAAGAGCCTGATATCGATTTGAATTTCTCCGGTGAAAATCAGGCGGAAGCGCATCGCTACACGGAAGTGCTTTTTGGAAAAGGCAAAGTATTTAGGGCCGGAACCATCTCGACCATTGCCGATAAAACAGCCTTTGGCTTTGTTAAAAACTTCTATGATGAACAGGATAAAAAGGTGACTCGGGCGGAAATCGACCGGGTTGTGGGATGCTGCGCCGGGGTTAAAAAAACGACCGGCCAACATCCCGGGGGAATTATGGTTGTGCCATCTTATAAAGATATCTATGATTTCTGTCCGGTGCAAAGGCCGGCGGATGACCCTGACAGTGATACCATCACCACCCATTTTGCCTACGAGTCAATCAGCGGTCGCCTCTTAAAACTGGATATACTTGGCCATGATGATCCGACCATGTTGCGAATGCTCAAAGACTTTACCGGCATCGATCCGGTCAAGATTCCCTTGGATGACGAAAAAACAATGAGTCTCTTTACCTCGACCAAGGCTTTGAATTTTCAGACCGATGATTTTGAGTCCCCGTTGGGAGTTTGCGGGATTCCGGAGTTTGGAACCTCATTCGTCAGAGAGATGCTTTTGGACACCAAACCCACGGCGTTTTCCGACCTGATCCGAATTTCCGGTCTGTCTCATGGTACGGATGTTTGGCTTAACAACGCCCAGGATCTGATTCGCGATAAAAAGGCTACTATTAAAGAAGCCATTTGTACCCGTGATGATATTATGCTCTTCTTAATTTACATGGGACTGGAAGCTAAAACTTCCTTTACCATTATGGAAGCAGTGCGAAAGGGCAAAGGACTAAAACCCGAATGGGAAGATTATATGCGCGAAAAAAAGGTGCCGGAATGGTATATTGATTCCTGCAAGAAGATTAAGTATATGTTCCCTAAAGCGCATGCGGCTGCCTATGTCACGATGGCCTTTCGAATTGCCTGGTACAAAGTTTATTATCCTCTGGCCTATTATGCCACTTATTTTACGGTCCGGGCCACCGAGTTTGACGCTGGTGTGATTGCTCAAGGCAAGGCGGCTGTGGTCGCTCGAATGAAAGAAATCAAGGCTTTGGGAACCAAGGCTTCCAACAAAGAAAAAGGTTTGCTGACTTCATTGGAGCTGGCTCATGAAATGATGTGTCGCGGTTATGGTTTTAAGAATGTCGATGTTTACGGTTCGCATTATTCGGAATTCAGAATCATTGATAATAATCTGCTGCCGCCCTTGAATGCTCTGGAAGGGATTGGCGACAAAGCCGCCCGGCGGATTTTTGAAGAAGCTCAGATACGACCCTATATGTCCTGTGAGGATCTGCAGAGCCGCACCAAGATCAGTAAATCAAATATCGAAACCCTGACCAGACAGGGCTGTCTCAATCAGCTGCCCCAGTCCAATCAGATTTCATTTTTATAAAAAAACAGTCGCGTTTTTCGCGACTGTAAAGTGTGTAGACAAACCCCGCACCGACCAATTGGATTTCGTAGGCTGCTGCGGCTTCGTACAGTTGCCCAATTTGAAAGTGCTAATTAAAAGCATTTTCTCGCAACTAATCAGAAATTACATTTCTGATTACGCCGCAGGCAGTCGCCAACTACAAGTAAACTTGTGATTGGCTCGTTGCCTTTGCGAGTGTTCGCCCCGATGCAGCCAACCGAAAAGCCAATTGTCGGTGCTCAGGTGCTAAAATATTCTTTGTCTTCAGTCTGAAACAGTCGCGTTTTCCGCGGCTGTTTTTACGGTTGTGGCTTTACAGATGTCTGGCGACATCTCGGGCCCAGCTGTCAGCCGCCAGAATATCGCTAAGACCCGGATCACCAATCAGCTGGTGCTGATTCATGACTGTTTTGTTAATGCGCGGAATGTCGGTAAAGCCGATTTCCTTATTTAAAAAGCGGGCCACGGCAATTTCATTGGCGGCGTTTAAGACGCAGCTCATCGAGCCACCCAGTTTTAAAGCGTCAAAGGCTAGGCGCAAACATGGAAAACGAACCATATCCGGTTTTTCAAAGGTCAGAGTGGATGCTTTTGTAAAATCAAGTGGATCGCGGCTGTTGGCTACCCGCTCGGGATAAAAAAAGGCGTATTGGATCGGCAGGGCCATATCTGGCATTCCCATCTGGGCAATCGTGGAGTGGTCGACATATTCGATCATCGAATGAATAATGCTCTGGGGATGGACAATTACATCAATTTGATCAAGCCTTAGTCCAAACAGCCATTTAGCTTCAATGACTTCCAGTCCCTTGTTCATCATACTGGCAGAATCGATGGTGATTTTAGCCCCCATTGACCAGTTCGGATGTTTAAGCGCCTGGTCAAGGCTTACATGTTTAAGTTCTTCAGCAGACCAGGTTCGAAAAGGCCCCCCGGAAGCTGTGATAATGACCCGTTTGATGGCTTCTTTCTGGTTGCCCCGCAGGCACTGAAAGATTGCGGAGTGCTCGCTGTCAACCGGTAAGATCGCGACATCCTTTTGCCGTGCCGCTTCCATGACCAGCTGACCGGCGGCAACCAGGGTTTCCTTGTTGGCCAGCGCGATGTTTATTCCTTCACTGATGGCAGCCAGGGTTGGTTTTAGCCCGATCATACCGGAAACCGCTGTCAAAAGCAGGTCACAGCCGGCTAGGGTGGAAACCGCAATCAGGCCGTCGATGCCTGTCAGGACTTCAACTTTTTTACCGGCCAGCCGCTTGTCAAGGATGCTGGCGGCATCCGGATCCATCACACAAACCGCTTTAGGGTGAAAGCTTTTAATCTGCTCCTCCAGTAAATCAATATTTTTATTGGTGGATAGGCCAATAATCTCTATCTCCTCGGAAAACTCTGCAGCGACACTCAGCGCCTGGGTGCCGATGGAACCAGTGGAACCGATAATTGCTAATTTTTTCATTTTTACCTCTTTCGAATTAAGCTGGTCACAGATTGAAGAAAAAAGTGATATGAACACTGCAGCACCGACTGCGAAATCCAATTGGTCGATGCGGTGTGTAGTTACACTGTGACCTGGTTATACCAGTTTGTTTGCGTTTTCAGGCAATTATTTTTAAGTATACACATTAAATCTTAAATTCCTGTCAAAGAATTGCCTTTGTTCAAATAATTGTTTTTAGAAGGTAATAAATTACAGGAAGAGTGTCTAATCATTCAATAATCTATCTCAAAACAAGAAAAATTTCCATTCTATCCCATATTTTTTTGGCATATAATCGTGTAAACGAATAAAATAAATCTGGAGGTCATTAAATGGGTAGAACATATTATTTCCCGCCAATTGTTATTATGGGACCGGGAGCTGTGGAGCTGATTGTTCCGGAAATTATGAAAATGAACGTAAAAAAAGCTTTGGTTGTCACCGATAAAGTTTTAATTGAAGCTGGTGTGGTTGAAGAAGTGACCAAAGTGCTTGATGAAGCCCAAATTGCCTATGCTGTTTTCTCGGACGTTAAACCGAATCCGACCGTCAAAAATGTCAATGACGGTTATCAGGCGCTGCAGGAAAACGAATGTGATTTCGTGATCAGCATCGGCGGCGGTTCTCCTCAGGATACTGGTAAAGGGATTGCCATTCTGGCTACCAACCCCGGCGATTTAAGAGACTATGAAGGCGTGGGAAAAACCGCCAACAAGTCGATCCCGATTGTCGCTATCAACACCACCGCCGGTACTGCCAGTGAAGCAACTATCAATTATGTTATTACTGATGAAGACCGAAAAGTTAAGATGGTTATCGTCGATCCTAATTCAATTGCCACAGTAGCTGTCAATGACCCCATCCTGATGCTTAAAATGCCAAAATCACTGACTGCTGCAACGGGTATGGATGCTTTAACCCACGCCATTGAAGGTTACACCACCGCTGGCGCTTCAGCTTTCACCGATTTATTCAACCTGGAAGCCATTAAAGTCATCTCTGCCAGCCTGAGAAAAGCGGTTGAAGACGGTGACGATCTGGATGCACGTGATGCCATGGCTTATGGCCAGTTTGTAACCGGTATGGGCTTCTCTAATGGCGGCCTGGGAATCGTTCACTCCATGGCACATCAATTGGGCGGCTTCTATGATCTGCCTCATGGTGTTGCAAATGCTGTATTGCTGCCGCATGTTGTTGCTTACAATGCAGACTCGGTTGGCGATCGTTTAAAAGATGTCGCGGTTGCCATGGGACTGGATATCAGCCGCCGGGAACCCAAAGAAATTAATATCATGGCTATTGATGCTATTAAAAAACTGTCAAAAGACGTCGGCATTCCAGCCGGTCTTGCTGAACTGGGCGTTAAGGAAGAAGACTTCCCGACCCTGGCTGATTTAGCCCTGGCCGATGCCTGTACTCCGGGTAATCCTAAATGTCCGTCAAAAGAAGATATCATTGCCATTTACAAATCCGCATTCTAATTTTTTTCAAACTGAAGACAAAGTTAATTTTTACTAGCTGAGCACCGACTAGGAAATCCAATTGGTCGGTTCGGGGTTTGTCTATACACTGAAACCTCGCCGGAGTTCTAACGGCGAGGTTTTTTTCGCCCTCTTTTTTCTCTCCCCGGCTTCTTTTTTAGCGCGAAAGATGGTACAATAAAGCGTATCATTATAAAACAGTTGTCATGTGTATACAAGTTATTATTTGGGAACGGATAAAAGATTTAATCCGCAAGTGACAAACTGTAAAAGTGGTTTTGCAATGGCTGATGACAAGAATTTTGACAGGGAAACAGGCAGGCTCCCTTGAGCTTTGCCACAGATTGAAGACAAAGTTAACTTTGAACACCTGAGCACCAACAATTGGCTTTTCAGCTGTCTGCCTCGGGGCGAACAGTTGCTGGGAAATGCTGTTTATTTGCACTTTCAAATTGGGCAACTGTACGAATCCGCGCGCAGACTGCGAAATCCAATTGGTCGGTGCGGGGTTTGTCTACGCACTGAAGCAGGCTCCCTTGAGCTTTGCCAAATGTCATTCAGCATATTTTACAGAACCCAAAAAATGAAAACTGGAGGCAAATTAATGCTTAAGAGTTTTATACATACCGGAGATTTTCATCTCGGGCGCCCTTTCACCTTTTCACAACAGGGGAATTATTACGGGAAATCCAAACGCAAAGAGCTGTGGAAGGCTTTTGACCATATGATTGCTTATGCAAAAGAAAAGGAAATCGAGCTGGTTCTGATTGCCGGTGATCTTTTTGATTCGATCAATGTTCTGACCATGGATGTTAAGCGGGTGGCGGAGAGTTTTAAAAGTCTTGATAAGGCCTGGGTGATTGTTGTTGCCGGGAATCATGATTATAATGGCGAAGATTCCCCTTATAAAAAGGTGGAGTGGCCGCGAAATGTTTATATTTTTAATGAAGATCGTTTCCGGTCTGTCTATATACAGGAATTAAACACAGAAATTTATGGATTCTCTTGGGTTAAAAATGAATACCGGGAATTTCCGGAATTATCTTTTGATCGCCTTCATCTGAATGAAGGCCGCTATAATATCCTCTTAATGCATGGCGAAGTGGCGACAAAGAGCCCCTATCTGCCGATTAATCTCAAAAAGATCGAAGACAAGGGTTTCCATGCCATTTGTCTTGGTCATATCCATAAACCGGGAATTACTTCGGGCGGGGTTGCCTACTGCGGGTCACCGGTACCCCTGGATTTCGGGGAAACCGGCGATCATGGATTTTTGTCAGCACGAGTGGAGGTGGATTATGAGAAGCAGCTTTTTCTCACTAAAAACCGCTTTAATCCCATTCATTCCCGTTGTTATGAAACGCTGGAACTGGCGGTAACTCCGGAAGATTCATATGCGGACATTCTGGACAAAGCGACAACCTGCGATTCCCGGGATAATCGAATGAATAACTATTATCGCCTCAAACTGACAGGCCTGATTGATCCGGAAATTCATCTGGATTGGATTAATGATGATTTGGAGGACGCTTTTTATTATATCGAAACTGATTTATCAGGTCTCGAGTCGGATATCGATATTGATAAACTGATGGCAGAAAACAAAGATAATCCGGTGGGCGCTTTTCTTCAGGAACTGAAGGAAATCCAGGATGAAGATATTAAAAAAAGGGCGCTTCTCTATTCCATCGAAGCCATGCTGAAAGAGGGGGTGCTTAAATGAAAATTAAAGCTTTGCGCATTAAAGCTTTTGGCAAATTTAATGATCGAACCATCTCCTTAAAACCGGGTTTTAATATCATCTATGGCGAAAATGAAGCTGGAAAAACCACCATGCAGGCCTTTATTCAAGGGATGTTCTTTGGCTTTTTCAAACCATATCGCAAGAAAAAAACCTACTCGGATGACTATGAAAAATACATGCCCTGGGCGCAATTTGATTACAGCGGCTCCCTGGTTTATGAACTAGATGGCGAAGAATTGCGGCTGGAGCGTAATTTTCTGCGTGGTAAGGATAGTCTGACAATCTTTGATAATGCCACCGGCAGCGAATTGACACCGGGTTATAAATATGATGGAGTGATTAGGCAACATTTGCCTTTAGGGCATCTGGGAATTACGCCGGGAATTTATAATCAGACAGTTAACCTTAAGCAGACAGGCTACGATTTTGATCCGGCCTCCAGTGAAGAGATCAGAGATTCGTATCTGGAGTTTTTAAATGCCGGTAACCTTGATTTAAACCTCAGTAAGGTTGCCAGAAATCTTGAAGAACGCAAAAAAAGTGTTGGTCGGGCAGGGCAGAGCAAGTCAAAAATTGGTTTGATCATCAGAAAGCGGGATGAACTTAAAGAGACACTAAAGGAAGCTCAGCAAGCTTATCAAAAAGTGGCGGCTAATCAGGAAAAGATCACAAAGCTTTCCAAACGGCTTAAAAAAGTGGAGACTGAAAATGAATATCTGATTCAGGAAACGGAAGTTCGCCACAAACGGGAACTTTTGAAATCATACGAAAAAATCACACAACTGGAAAAGGAAAATCAGGCCATCAACGAACGGCTGGAAGTGCTTGGCGATAAGGAAAGCTATAATCAGGAAACATTGGAGAATTTGAGAGCCACCCAGGCCCAAATCGATCGGCTTGAGGATCAGATTAAATATATCCAGAAGGAAATTGATGATCTGACCGAACAGTTAAAGGTTATCAGAGGCCGGGTTGAAGGCAAGAAAAAAGTCCTGGAAGGTAATAACTGGGACATGATCCATGCGGATAATGAGCTTTTCGGGGCGCAAAGGACCGAAAAGGAAGAGGCGATTCAGAAGAAGAATGTTCTGATCAGCACGGCTTCCATTGTTGTGACATTCCTGGGACTCCTGGTTATCTGGCTCAATGTAATGGGCTTTAGCCCGATTAGCGGGATGGATGCGGCACTGGCGCTGGTTATTGGAACAGTCCTGATGGTTTTGGGCGTGGCAGGATCGGCTTATGGGATCGTCAATGCGTTCCAGCTGCGGAAAAATCGTTTTGAGATTCAGCTGACCATGGATCAGGAAGAAATTCTGAAAAAATATGATTTTGAGTCAGGTCAGGAGTTTGAAGATTTTTATAAGAAGGCCAGCCGTACCCAGCGGGAGCTGGAACAGCTCTTTAATGAAAAAGAACTCTTATCGGTTCAGCTTAGTCGTCATCAGGCCGGCTTCGAAGTACTTTTTGAACAAAGCCGTGGCATTAAGCGAGAACTGGATAAAAAATTTGAACAATATGGGGTTGAGTCGGTTGAGAATTATGCTGAAAACTGTCTTATTGCCAGAGAAATAAAAGAGTTGAAAGAGACTCTGACAAACAATGTAGAAACAATTGAAAATCTGCGTGAATCAGTAACGGAAAGTGAAGAACAGCGGATCTCCAATACCTGGAACAAAACAAATCCAAAGGCTGATGAATTATTAATGATTGGTAAAGAAATCGCCCGTTTGGAAGGAGAAAACGCCGCTCTGACAGAAGGGGTGGATTTGCCGGTGGAAATTGCTGAGACAATCGAATCCTTAGATACCCAGATAGCTTCCTACAATCGGGAAATAGCCGCCTGTGATTCAGCTCTGAAAGTTCTTTCCCGGATGCAGCGGGAATCACACCGCGAATCGGCGCCAGAACTCAATGATTCGATTGGAGAAGTTTTGGAAACTCTGACCGGCCGTTATAAAGGGGTCAAAATTGATGAAACAATGCGGGTTAAAGTAGTGGATCCTGCCGGTGGTGATTTTAAGGAAGCTGATCAGCTCAGCGCCGGAACCATGGATCAGGTACATTTTGCCTTCCGCTTTGGCATGGGCAATCTGATTACTCGGGAAATGCCCTTTATTATGGATGAACCATTTGTCCGCTATGATAAGAAACGAAAAACCCAGGCGCTTAAGCTGCTGGCAAAGCTGTCAGCGCAAAAACAGATTATCCTTTTTACTTGTGGAAACGAAGAGGAAAGAATCCTAACGGAACTGGGACAGATGTATCATCGGATCGAGCTTTAAAAAAGAAACCCTTTACATTTCAATTAATTCGGGTTAGACTTTAAGTGATCTATTTAGGAATAAGGAGTGTTTATGAAGCTTCGAGAAATTCAGGAGTTACTGGATGCGGTTGTTTTGGCGGGAGAAAATCATCTGAATGATGAAGTGCTATGTGGCTTTGGCAGTGATTTGATGAGTGATGTGCTTTGTTATGCGAATGATGATGCCATTCTCTTAACCGGTCTGACCAATAGACAGGTTTTAAACACGGCTGAAATGGCTAATATGCGATGTGTGATTTTTGTCAGAAATAAGAAGCCCTCCGATGAGCTGATTCGAATGGCAGTTGAAATGGATATGCTGATCATGTCTACCCGCCTGATTTTATTTGAATGTTGTGGAATCCTTTATCAACACGGACTGGCTGGAGCAAATAAAAGATGACATATGAGTTGAAATTTGATGTGGAGCGGGGAGACTTTGAAACGGCTGGGTTGGCTTCCCGAAAAATTAAAAAAACGTTACAGCAGCTGGGCATCAATAATAAGACAATCCGCCAGGTATCGATTGCCGGATATGAAGGAGAAATGAATTTGGCTATTCATTCTGATGGCGGCTATATTTCTTTAATGGTTTTAGATGGCGAGCTGGTTTTAGTCATCGAAGATACCGGCCCGGGAATACCGGATATTGCATTGGCCATGCAGGAAGGCTATTCCACTGCGGGTGATGAAGTTCGCGAAATGGGTTTTGGTGCTGGTATGGGCTTACCGAATATGCGCAATAATTCAGATGCCTTCGAAATTAATTCAGAGCCCGGTGTTGGAACACGGATTGAGATGCATTTTAACACAAAGACATAAGAAAAGAAAAAATGAGGGTGAGAAATGGATAAGCTTCTGCATTCCGTCTATCTTGACTCGGAAAAATGTTTGGGATGTACCACCTGTTTGAGGAACTGTCCCACTGGAGCCATCCGAGTCCGGGACGGGAAAGCAATTATAATTGAATCAAAATGTATTGACTGCGGAGAATGTATTCGTGTTTGTCCTCACCATGCTAAACTGGCCAAGACCGATCCTCTTTCGAAGATATCGCAGTTTAAATACAAGGTGGCCATTCCGGCACCTTCAATTCTGGGACAGTTCAAACCCAAATATTCTGTCGCAGAGGTACTATCGGCATTAAAGGCCCTAGGGTTTGACGAGGTGGTTGAAGTCGCTTATGGCGCAGAAGTTGTGGGTCGAGCATTGAAATACGAGTTTCATGCCAAGCGCTATCCTAAACCGCTTATCTCATCAGCCTGTCCAGCGGTGGTTAAGCTGATTCAGGTGCGCTTTCCGGAACTTACCGATAATATCTGTCGCCTTAAATCGCCGATGGCCTTAACAGCTCGTTTGGTCAGAAAGCGGCTCAGAGATCAGAAGGGCTTTAAAAATGGGGAAGTTGGGGTCTTTTTTATTACCCCCTGTGCAGCCAAAGCGACCATGGTCAATAATCCCTCATCCAGTGAGTATGACAGCTACGGTCATATTGATGGCGCTATCGCGATGAAGGATATTTTTTCGGATCTGCACCGCCAGTTGGGGCATTGTGAGTTGGATGAAGACATTGTTAATTCTACGGCGGAAGGTTTTTCATGGGCTATAAGTGGTGGGGAAAGCCGCTATTTAAAGAACAAAAATGTCCTCCATGTCGATGGGATTCAGAATGTCATCAACGTGCTTGAGGAAATTGAATGTGGGAAATTGGAATCCATCGAGTTTTTCGAAGGCTTGGCCTGTATCGGCGGTTGTGTCGGCGGTTGTTTAACCGTGGAAAACAATTATGTGGCAAAAATGTATATTGAAGAGCGGGCTAAATGTTTAAAAGAAACCTCCATCGTGCATATGTCTGAGGAGTATGTCAAGGAGATCTATAATTCGGGAATGATGCATATCAAGGAAAGAATTTTGCCCCGATCGCCTGAACCTCTGGATCAGGATATTAATAAAGCCATTGAAAAAATGAAAAAAATCGAAGCAATCGAAGAGCGATTACCCCGCCTCGACTGCGGTTCGTGCGGGGCACCGGGATGTCGTGCTCTGGCCGAAGACATTGTCATCGGCAAAGCGCGAGAAATCGATTGTGTGTTTGTTTTAAAAGACCGGTTGCTGGAACTGTCTGAACTCACCAATGAGCTTCTACAGCTGGCTCAGCCCACCGGCAAGAATAATGAGGAAAAGGGAGAAGCTAAAAATGAAAGTAAGTGACTTGTGTAAAAAGGATGAGTTTACCTGTCTGAACCCGGAGGTGGGTCTGGATGGTGAAATTTTAAACGGCTATGCCGGAGACCTGCTTAGTTGGGTGATGGCAAACGCCAAAGCTGGCTCAGCCTGGGTGACCATTCAAACCCATGTGAATATTGTAGCGGTGGCAACACTTTTGGAAATGGCCTGTATTATCATCCCTGAAGGTGCGGAAATTGAGGAGTCTGCTCTGGAGCGCGCGATTTTAGAGGATGTTCCCATCATTGCGACCAAGCTCAATGCCTATGAAGTTTGTCGGGTGTTAGCGAAAGCTGGCATCTAATGGAAAAAATTGCCGTAGATCTCCATATTCATTCCTGTCTCTCCCCCTGTGGTGATGAGGAGATGACACCGAATAATATTGTGAATATGGCGATTATAAAAGAACTTGATTACATTGCGGTAACAGATCATAATTCGGCTAAGAATCTGCCGGCCGTTTTTGAAGTCGTTGAATCATTGGATGAAGGCATCTGTTTTCTGCCGGGGATTGAGGTAACAACCAAAGAGGAAGCGCATGTTTTGGCCTATTTTAAAACGGTTGAGCAGGCTCTTGAGCTGGATGCTATTTTGTATAAGCGACTGCCAAATATTTTAAACAAGCCGGAATTATTTGGACCTCAGCTAATCTTAAACAGTGAGGACCAGGTCGTTGGTCAGGTAGACAAGCTCCTGATTTCGGCTACTGACATAGGGATTAGTGAACTTTGTGGCTTAGTCAATGAAATCGGTGGTATCATTGTACCGGCTCACATTGACCGAAAATCATATAGTATTATTGCCTCTTTAGGTTTTGTACCACCAGATCTGGCCATTAAAACGCTGGAAGTATCTAAGCAGTCGGATATCGAAAAGGTTAAAAAGAGCTACCGTTTTTTCAGAGACTATCAGTTTATCCATTCATCCGACGCCCACCAGCTGATGGATATTGCCGAGCGGGAATATTTTTTAGAACTTGCCGACCTGCAAAGAGAAACCCTGCTTATCTGGCTGGGAAAAGAACAAACGAGCTGCTGATATTTTATCAGCAGTTCAGACTGAAAAAAGTTGATTTTATCTACCTGAGTACCGACAATTGGCTTTTCAGTTGTACGCCTCGGGGCGAACAGTTGCTGGAAACCGCCAATAATTAGCGATTTCGAATTAGGCAACTGTACGAATCCGCGTGCGGACTACGAAATCCAATTGGTCGGTGCGGGGTTTGTCTACACACTAACTGCTGATATTTTATCAGCAGTTTTTGCTTTTTGTAGAAAGAACCAAAAAACGAGTAAAATTTTAAAGGCGTTTAAAAATGAAAAATGACATTAAATCGTGGACGGCAAAAAAGTTCCCTCTTTTGGAGCATCTGTTTTTCTGATAAAAATTTTAGAGCGATGCATTAAAAAAAGGGGCAATATTATAAATAATTTGTGTGAAACTGGTAAAAATTTATCTGTTATTTATATCACAAACTAATGTCGCTATGCTATAATAGACTAAGGAAATTGTAATTGCGGCCGTAAAGGTTTGCATAAATTTTGAGGAGGTTATTGAATTGGCTGATTATGTACCAGTTGAAAACTTGGATGTGGTAAAAGAAATCGTCGCGGCACATAAAGATGTACCGGGATGTCTGATGGGTATCCTGCAGGAAACCCAGGAAAAATATGGTTATTTACCACTGGAACTGCAGAGCACAATTGCTGATGAACTACAGATCCCATTAACAGAAGTGTATGGAGTGGCAACATTTTACTCGCAGTTCACTTTAAAACCAAAAGGAAAATTCAAAATTGGTGTTTGTCTGGGAACCGCTTGTTATGTCCGTGGTTCGCAGGATATTCTGGATAAGGTCAATGGCCAGCTGGGGATTGCCACCGGTGAAACGACCGAAGATGGAAAATTCTCTGTAGATGCTACCCGATGTGTTGGTGCCTGTGGTCTTGCTCCTGTCATGATGATAAACGAAGAAGTGTTTGGACGTCTTGTACCAGGCGATGTTGCTGATATACTGGCTAAGTATTAAATATGAAAGAGCTCTCACTTCATTTACTGGATATCACTCAGAATTCGGTACGTGCTGAGGCTTCCCTGATTAAACTGATCATTGTTGAATCAATACCGGATAATCTTCTGACCTTTTCAATCGAGGATAACGGCAAGGGCATTCCCAGTGAGATGCTAAAAGGGATAACCGATCCTTTCGTCACAAGCAGATCCACCAGACGGGTGGGGCTGGGCTTATCGATGTTTGAAGCTGCGGCAAAACAATGCGGCGGAAACTTTGATGTACAGTCGCAAGTTGGCGTAGGGACCAGCGTTTTTGCCAGTTTTATCCATGATCATATTGATCGGGTGCCGCTGGGGAATATGGCCGATACCATTGTGACAATGGTGATGTCATTTGGAGTGGTAGATTTACTTTACGAACATACTTATAATCAAAAGGTTTATATTTTTGATACGCGGGAAATTAAGGAAGTCTTAGAGGTTCAAAGCCTTAATGAGCCTGAAATCCTGGCGTGGATCAGAGAAAACGTGGCAGAAGGCCTGGAAGAAATAATGGAGGAATAAAAAATGGCAAAGTCATTGGCTGAATTAAAAGAAATTCGCGAAAAAAAATTCAACGAAATGAATTTAAGAAAAGGCAAAGAAGGCTACCGTGTTGTTGTTGGCATGGCAACCTGTGGAATCGCCGCTGGCGCCCGACCGGTAATGGTTAAACTGATGGAAGAAGTAGCCGAAAAAAATCTTTCTGATGTAACCGTTGCCCAAACCGGATGTATCGGTTCCTGTCGTCTTGAACCAATTGTTGAAGTGTATAACTCAGAAGGTGAAAAAGTGACTTACGTAAAAATGACCCCAGAAAAAGTCACAAAAGTTGTCGACGAACACTTAAAAGGCGGAAAAGTCGTTGATGAATACACGATGACAGTCGTTGATGGTAAAGTAATTGAACCCGCTAAGAAAGCTTAGTATAGGAGGAGAAGAGCAATATGGCATATAAACGTTCTCAGATACTGATTTGCGGAGGTACTGGTTGTACCTCGTCAGGATCTCAGGTGTTGGCGCAAGAATTGAGAAAAGAACTGGTAAAACATGATATTCTAGAAGAAATCGAAATCATTGTTACCGGATGTTTTGGACTATGTGAACTGGGTCCGGTAGTTATTGTCTATCCAGAAGGAACCTTCTATAGCCGGGTTGAAGCAAGCGACATCCCGGAAATGGTTGAAGAACACCTGGTTAAAGGTCGTCCGCTGGAAAGACTGATTTACTCAGAAAAAGGCGATGGACATCATCCACTGTCGATTAATGAGTTAGGTTTCTTCAAAAAACAAAAACGTATTGCCCTGGCAAACTGTGGTGTTATTAACCCGGAAGATATCGATGAATATATCGCTTTCAACGGTTATATGGCCTTAGAAAAAGTTTTAGGTTCAATGAGCCCACAGGATGTTATCGATGAAATCAAGGCTTCTGGTCTTCGTGGCCGTGGGGGCGGGGGCTTCCCAACTGGTTTAAAATGGCAATTTGCTCATGATGCCTACTCAGAAGATGGTGTTAAATACGTTGCCTGTAACGCCGATGAAGGAGACCCTGGTGCGTTCATGGATCGTTCCGTTTTAGAAGGAGATCCGAATGCGCTTATCGAAGCGATGGCGATTGCCGGATACGCAGTAGGTGCCGAAAAAGGTTATGTTTATGTCCGTGCTGAGTACCCAATCGCTGTTGATCGTCTGCAGATTGCTATCAATCAGGCTAAAGACTATGGTATTCTGGGTAACAACATCTTCGATTCAAACTTCTCGTTCGATCTGGAAATCAGATTAGGTGCTGGTGCATTCGTTTGTGGTGAAGAAACAGCATTGATGAATTCTGTTGAAGGTAAACGTGGTGAACCTCGTCCTCGTCCGCCATTCCCAGCTAATAAAGGTCTGTTTGAACGACCAACGGTACTTAATAATGTTGAAACCTATGCTAACATTCCAGCGATTATCTTAAATGGTGCTGACTGGTTTGCTTCAGTGGGAACTGAAAAGTCTAAAGGAACCAAAGTATTTGCTTTAGGTGGAAAAATCAACAACACTGGGCTTCTGGAAATCCCAATGGGAACGACCCTTCGTGAAATCATTTTTGAAATCGGCGGCGGGATTCCTAATGGTAAAGAATTCAAAGCAGCTCAAACTGGGGGACCATCTGGTGGATGTATTCCCGCTTCTCTGTTAGATACGCCAATCGATTATGATAACCTGATTGCCATCGGTTCAATGATGGGTTCTGGTGGATTAATTGTTATGGATGAAGACAACTGTATGGTCGACGTAGCCCGATTCTTCTTAGACTTCACGCAGGATGAATCATGTGGTAAATGTCCGCCATGTCGAATTGGTACCAAACGTATGCTTGAAATCCTTGAACGCATCTGTGATGGTAAAGGTGAAGAAGGCGATATCGAACGTCTTGAAGAATTGGCTGTTGGTATTAAATCATCTGCTCTTTGTGGTCTGGGTCAAACTGCGCCTAACCCGGTATTATCAACCATTAAATTCTTCAGAGACGAATATGAAGCACATATTCGTGACAAAAAATGTCCGGCTGGTGTCTGTAAACACTTACTTGATTTCACCATTGATCCAGAAACCTGTAAAGGCTGTGGACTCTGTGCGAAAAAATGTCCAGTTTCAGCGATCAGCGGTGAAAAGAAGAAACCGTATACCATTGATACGGCTGTCTGTATTAAGTGTGGTGCCTGTATTGAAGCCTGCCCGTTCGGCGCGGTAAAAAAGGCATAAGAGGGGGGTTTTAGAAACGATGAAAGAAGTAACATTTAAAATCAACGGCCAGGAAATGACAGTACCGGAAGGCACTACCATTTTAGAAGCGGCCAGAATGAAAAATATTGATATCCCAACACTTTGCTACTTGAAAGATATCAATGAAATTGGTGCCTGCCGTATGTGTTTAGTGGAAATTGCGGGAGCCAGAGCGCTGCAGGCATCATGTGTATACCCAGTCGCTAACGGCATCGAAGTTTTAACAAACTCACCAAAGGTAAGAGAAGCTAGACGCGTTAATCTCGAATTAATTTTGTCTGACCATAACCGCGAATGTACCACCTGTGTTCGTAGTGAAAACTGTGAACTGCAGACAATGGCAAAAGATCTGGGCGTTTCCGATGTACCATTTGAAGGCGTTCGTTCTGGTCACTTAATCGATAATATGTCTACTTCAGTTGTTCGAGACGAAAGTAAATGTATTCTTTGTAAACGCTGTTCAGCCGTTTGTTCAAGCGTGCAGGGTGTTGCTGTTTTAGGAGCTGTAGGTCGTGGATTTACTTCTCAGGTTCAACCAGTCTTTGATAAATCACTGGCGGAAGTTGGCTGTATTAATTGTGGTCAGTGTATTATCAACTGTCCAGTTGGCGCCTTAACAGAAAAATCAAATATCCAGCAGGTTTGGGATGCAATTGCTGATCCATCTAAAACTGTAATTGTTCAGACTGCACCAGCTGTTCGAGCCGCTTTAGGTGAAGAATTCGGACTACCAATGGGAACAGCAGTAACGGGTAAAATGGTTGCTTCCTTAAAACGACTGGGCTTTGATAAAGTATTTGACACCGATTTTGGTGCGGATGTTACCATCATGGAAGAAGGTACCGAGTTATTAGGTCGAATCAAAAACAATGGCGTTCTGCCAATGATCACATCTTGTTCACCAGGCTGGATCAAATTTATCGAAACCTACTATCCAGAACAGATTCCACATCTGTCAAGCTGTAAATCACCTCAGAATATGACAGGTGCTCTTTTAAAATCGCACTATGCGAAAATGAACAGTATTGATCCTAAAGATATGGTTGTTGTTTCAATCATGCCTTGTACAGCAAAAAAATACGAAGTTCAGCGAGATGAATTATGTACAGCGGATGGCTATCCAGATGTTGATATTTCCATTACGACTCGTGAGCTGGCTCGTATGATCAAAGAAGCCCGTATTATGTTCAATACTTTAAATGATGAAAAATTTGACGACTACTATGGCGAATCAACTGGTGCTGCTGTTATCTTTGGCGCAACTGGTGGGGTTATGGAAGCTGCAGTCAGAACATTGGCTGATATCTTAAATGATAAAGATATTCAGGAAATTGATTACGAAATCGTTCGTGGTGTTGAAGGTATCAAAAAAGCAACTGTATCAGTTACACCGGATATGGATGTAAATGTTCTGGTTGCTCATGGTGGTGCTAACATTAAAACCGTCATGGAAGATTTAAAAGCCGGTAAACTGAATGATGTATCATTTATCGAATTGATGGCTTGCCCAGGCGGATGCGTCAATGGTGGTGGACAACCAATTGTTTCGGCTAAAGATAAAATGGATATTGATATCAGAGAAGAACGAGCTAAAGCCCTTTATGATGAAGATGCTAAAGTTCTGCCTTACCGTAAATCACACCAGAATCCATCCGTAAAACGTATTTACGATGAATTCCTTGAAGAACCAAATAGCCATACGGCACATTGTATTCTTCACACTAAATATTCGCAGAAACCAAAAATGGTTTAAATAATTATCCTCTAAGATAAATCAAGCTTTATAAAAAAGAAGAGCTGTGGCAGGCTAACCAATAATGGTTGTCTGCCAACAGCTCTTTTTTTATTTTACACCAAGCCGATTAAGCGGCCGCCAAGAGGCAGCCAAAGGGTGCAGAGTACGACAAAGGTTACTTGCATAAAGATGGTTGCTCTGGGCATTTCCATCATTTTGTAGTAACCGGCAGTGTAGGTAATTAAGGGGATGGTGTCGATGGGAAAGAGATAGCAATTACCAGCACAAAGCCCCAGGGTGATAATTAAAAGCGCCGGATTAATGCCAGTGGTATAGGCAATGCTGACAATGACCGGCGATAAAACGCCGATTAGAGCAGGAGCGACTGGTACCACCAGCATTATAACAAAGGCGATAACAGCAACGAATAAAACACCCTGCCAAACAGAAAGGGACATTGAAGCAGGTAAAACATGGGTGACAAACCATTCGCTGACACCGTTGGTGACTAAAGTGTTGGCAATACACAGAACTGATCCAATCAGGATAAAGGAAGTCCATGAAACGGCTTTAAGGTACTGATCCCAGCTTAAGACATTGATGCCGGGCATAAAAAACAGGGAACAGCCCAGCAGGGCAACCACCGAAACATCGATACCCTTGACAAAGGAACTTAAAATCCAGAAGAAAAGCATGCCGGCGCCAATAGCCAGGACTTTTTTCTCGATAGTCTGCAGACCATCAGTAATAGCAATCTCTTCCAAATAGCTTTGTACATGTTTTTGATCAATTTCAGCCGGTGGGAAAATTTTAATCAGAATCCACCAGGAAAAAGGCACCATCACAAAAACGATGGGGATGGCACAGACCATCCATTGGATAAATGTAATCTGAATACCGGCAATTTCTGACAGCAGCCCAATGGTTAAAATGTTGATACCAGAGCCAGCTGGTGTCATAATGCCACCCAGCATGATGGCAATGGGGATACCGATCATCAGGGGGCGGGCGGTTTGTTTGCGATCAGACTCGTTGTTAAAAAGCTTTAAAAAGCCAGCACCGATACCCATAAAAACCACCACGGTGGGAACATCAGTTACCATTGACGAAACGATGGTCCCAGATATCATAATAGCCAGGATACAGGTTTTTACATCTTTTCCAAACCGCTTGATAATACTGTATAGTATACGTTTAACAATGGGTGTGGAAGTTACCGCCTCGGCCAGGCCGAAGGAGGCAATTACAAAGAAGAGCATGGTGTTGGAAAAACCCACCAGGCCGCTGGCCAGGTTCTTGGTGACGCCTAAAAGGGGCAGCAGAGCCAGAGTGATGAAGCAGATGATTCCCACTGGCAGAGATTCGAAAATCAGCATAACCAGAAAAAAGAGCAGTAGGCCGATGGTTCGAAAACCGATTTCTGTTAGGCCTTCCGGTGCTGGCAGGATAATACTTGCAATAAGAACCAGAATACCGAGAAAGATGCCGATAATCTGTTTTTTGTTCATTTTTAACCTCACTTGTAAAAAAATAAGGGAGGATAGCTCCTCCCTATATAAACGTTTTAGAACATTTCTTTGGACATCCGATCAATTTCATCAGTGACAGTTTGATAGACTCCGGGGAAAGACTCAATCGGCAGGCCGGAAGTCTGGCAAGGGATAAAGTAAAGTTTACCATTTTCCCGGCAAGTTTCTTCAACATACTTGGCCACAATTTCCGGTGTCCAGTCCGGGAAATCAACCAGACCGGAGTGAATACCGCCCATGAAGGAAATCTTTCCACCGTATTCTTTGATCAGTTCAGGAATATTATTGGTGTTCATGACGCCTTGCCAGATATCAATTCCCATGTCAATCATGGATGGTACCAGGTTGGCGCCATAAGAATCGCTGTGGTGGACAATCAGTTCCACACCGTTTTCTTTATAAAAACCGTAGATTTTTTTGTAGGCCGGCACGAAAAACTCTTCAAACATTTCTGGAGAGATGAATGAATTAATCTGGCTGCCCCAATCATCATGATGGAAAACAGCATCAGGATGTAGATGGTCAATCGATTGTTTGGCCAGCGCCAGTTCAAAATCCACCAGATAGTCAATTAGTTCGTGCATGGCTTCCGGCTCTTCATAATAGGCCATTAATGCTTCTTCCATGCTCATCAGGTAATGGATATGTTCAAACAAACCAGGAGCCACAAAGACCGTTACAAAGTATTCATTACGATCAACTGCCGCTGCTTCTGCCGCTGCTTCTGCCCAGGCTTCATCAGGATAGATTAGATTCGGCGCCTTAACATAGTCTTTCCATTTAGTAATATCTTTAATGACAATATGCTCTTCATCATGGACGGGGAAAGAACCCAACTGACCTTCCGGCCATCTAAGCAGGACACCCCACTCATTGTAAGCTTCGCCGCCAACTGGTGGTTTGATACGGGTAATTGGGGTTTTCATAATTAAATGAAGGGCTTCATACTGGTTGACAAAGCGATCGGGCTTTCCGCCTTTTAATACTTCCATTAAATTCTGTCTTTTCGTTAGCATTTTTTTTCTCCTTTTTAAATCGGGAAACTGCTCTAGGCTTCTTTTCGTGTTTCCATATCGTTTTTAATTTCTTCCATTTTTGCAGGGGTTAAAGAATAAAGTTTTAACATTAGTAAGAGTCCGATTGCCATGATGATTGCAGGATACAGCGCAAATCCGTTTTTAATTCCCTGAACCAGTTCTGGTGTAACAGCCATGTCGGCAACATAACTAACAGAAGCCAGTACAGCCGAAATAATAACCGAACGAACAAATACAGAAATTTTAATTGGGAATGAAATCAGCGACATAATAAAGCCGCGGGCATTTTTGCCGGTTTTCCATTCGCCGTAATCAACGGTGGCTGAGTACATCGCAACACCCAATGAATCAGGTAGACCATATCCGATATAAGCGACGAACATGACCACTTTGAAAGCAGTAGCACTTAAAGGGACAAACCAGACAATTAGAAGACCAACAATCAGGAATAAGAGGGCAATGACATAAGTCATTTTTTCGCCAAGTTTTTTAGCGATTGGGGCAGCGATCATAGCAGCAAAGAAGCTGACAATGGTCAGTCCGGTCATGAATAAAGCCAGACCAGCCAGATCCTCGATGACATATTTGAAGTAATAAAAAGCCATTCCGAAAATGATGAATCGTCCTAAGTAACGACCCAGTTCTACCAGCATCAGACCCATCAGTGGCGGATTAACAACGATCTGTTTAAGCATTTCGCCGATTGGCATTTTTTCTTTAGCAGCCGCAGTGCCAGAACCATTATCTTTGTATGGTGTGGTAATTTTAAAGTAAACCAGATTGCAGATAATCATGATACATCCGGTAACACCGGCAATGATGGTGTAACCCATGACTTCGTTGCCAACGCCAGCGCCGACAGCGGTAATGGCTTTAACGCCAAAATATGAGAATACCAGCGATCCGGCAGCGTTAAACATACCACGGTTACCAGCCATAGAAATTCGCTCTTCACGAACCGTTGTTAAAGCATTGTTCATGGAGATATGAGCGGCATAGAAGGTGTTCCAGACCAAATGGGAAACGGCAAATCCGATAAAAATAATAACTGCTGTTGTCGTCGCACTACCAATTTGTGAGAATTGGAAGATGTAGAATAGTGCCGCGATGGGGGGGCCGACTAAAAGCCAGGAGCGGTATTTACCCCACTTCATGTTACTTTTTTCAAGAATAATCCCTGAAACAGGAACCGAAACAATATCAACGATTGAAGTTGCCAGCAAAACGGCAGAAGCCAGAGCCAGCGGGATTTTGGCGTAATCGGTCAGGAAAGCTGCAAAGAGCATGACCTCGATGTTAACCATTGTCTGAAAGCCGAAAGACGGCAAACCATATAGGTTTATGGCAGACTTGCTTAAGGGTTGGTTCATAATTTTCTCCTTACCATTTCAGTTTACATGACTGAAACATGAATTTCACAAATTCTTCTAAATCCTTACGATTAACAGTTGCGTACGCTCTTTCAAGTTTGTTGATCGTTATGATTATTAAATTTAGATGATTTTACAAACAGTAAATTGGCCAATAATTACTATTAGAATCATGGCTTAATTGTACTCGGTTTCACATTTTTAGTCAATAGATTTTAGTATATTTTTGTTAAAATTTTGTTTTATTCGACAATGAATGCGATTACATGCGGTAATTCATGATTATATTACGAATAATTTAGGTTTTTACTTTCTAAAATGATTCGTATAATTGAAAATCATTTGGCAATAGAATAACGATTATAACATTCAATATTAAATGCATTTAAATTTACGACATAAAAAGAGTTGAATTTTGCAGAATAATGCTTATAAAAGCTATATAAAGGATTATATTTACAAAAATACGAAATATTTGACGATGAAGTCTATAATTAAAGCGAATTTGTTAGTAGAAAAATAAAAAATTTCCGAAAGCATGATTGACATTCTCATTGAAACCGATTATAATACAGTAAATCGAAGAGCAATTACTAATAAAACAGTAATTAGTGACTACAATACTAAATAGCACTGAGAATTGAAAATTTGCTTAAAATTGGGAGGTAAAGCGTGTTAACAATTAAGGAAAATTTGAAAGAAGTCATGACTGGTGGTAAGCCGGATCGTTTTGTGAAGCAGTTTGAATTTATGGAGATGATTTTGAATGTGCCTTCTTGTCGAATTAAGCCAGCCATTGGGGAAGAAGTGGTTAATGAATGGGGTGTGACAGTTGCATGGCCAGAAGGTCAACTGGGTGCTTTCCCAGTCCATAATAATGGCAAAATCGTTTTAAAAGATATTACAGAATGGAAAGATTATATTAAAGCGCCAAATGTTGTCTTTCCAGAAGCTGACTGGCAACCAGCGATTGAGGCTGCAAAAGCTGTTGATCGTGATAATAAATACGTCACCGCTTTTATTGCACCAGGTATTTTTGAATTAACCCATTATCTGATGGGAATGGAAGATGCTTTAATGTCTTTCTATGAAGAACCGGAAGCGATGAAAGAACTGATCGACTATTTAACGGAATTTGAATTAGCCTATGCCAAAGAACTGGTTACCTATTTAAAACCGGATTGTTTATTCCATCATGATGACTGGGGCAGCCAAATTTCAACTTTCCTTTCACCAGCTATGTTTGAAGAATTTATACTGCCGGCTTATAAAAAACTGTATGGTTTTTATAAAGAAAATGGTGTTGAATTAATTGTTCATCATAGTGACTCTTATGGTGCAACCATCGTTCCAGCAATGATTGAAATGGGCATCGATGTTTGGCAGGGGGTTATGACAACCAATGACATTCCTGCAATGATCAAAGAATATGGTGGACAGATTACCTTTATGGGTGGCGTTCACTCTGGTATCATTGACCATCCGGAATGGACAAAAGAACAGGTGGAAGAAGAATTCACCCGTGCCTGTCGTGAATGCGGAAAACTTTATTTCATTCCTGGTGCTTGTCAGGGTATGGGCGTTAGCTCTTTCCCGGGTGTATATGAAGCCAGTGATGTAGCGATTGACAAAATGTCAAAAGAAATGTTTTAGGGAGGAGAAAGATTATGATTATTATTGGAGAAAAAATTAACGGTGCGATTCCGTCAACAGCTAAAGCTATTGCAGCAAAAGATGCGGAATTTATTAGAAATCTGGCCATCAAACAGGCTGAAGCCGGAGCAGACTACATTGATGTCTGTGCTTCAGTGGATGATGATATCGAAATGGAAACCATGAAATGGCTGATTGAT
>JASGLP010000059.1 GCA_030156895.1 Eubacteriaceae bacterium
GCAGAATTAGATATCGATATCGTCATTCATATGGATCCGGTATCCACTAATCAGGCAAGGATTGAGTTTACTGAAAAAGAAATTCGAATGGTTATTACAGATCAGTATCCCGATCTGCAAGTAGTTAATTTCCGGATGGTGGAGCTTGCTGAAAAGACCAATATTTTAATTGATATTATTGTCGGAAGAACTTTATCGATGGTTGAAAACAATGTCCTGCAGCAGGATATTAATGAGATTGTGAAATCCCGGTGGGAATCCTATGATGTATTTGTTAAAGAGGTGCTGATCAGGAAAAGTAAATAAAGATCTAAAGAAGCATTTCATATTAGCCTATATATCGTAGGTGGATTGCGTGGCTTTAGAAAGACCAGCAAAGAGATTGCTTGAAATTTTGGGGGAGGTTTTATGTCAAATACGACCAAACGGGCGCTGGAAGCGTCACTTAAGAATCTGCTTTTAAAAAAACCTTTGGATAAAATAACCATTAGTGATATTGCCAATGACTGCGGAATCAGCCGGATGACCTTTTATTATCATTTTAAGGATATTTATGATCTGGTGGAATGGGCCTGTATTGAAGATGCGTCCAAAGCCTTGGATGGGAAAAAGAACTATGATGACTGGCAAGAGGGTTTTTTACAGATTTTTGAAGCGGTTTTAGATAATAAACCCTTTATATTAAATGTCTATCATTCGGTGAGTCGCGAACAGGTGGAGACGTATCTATATAAACTGACCTATGATTTGATGATAGGAGTAGTGGAAGAACTGGCACAAAACATGTCAGTTAAAGATTCTGACAAGGCATTTATCGCGAATTTTTATAAATACGCCTTTGTTGGTCTAATGCTTGACTGGATTCGAAATAGCATGAAAGAGGAACCGAAAGAGATTATCAAACACCTTTCTATTCTTGTACAGGGAAACATTGCCACGGCTCTTGATCATTATCGTCAAAATTAAAAAAACTTTACAATATCAGCGATCTGATTAAAATTTAAACAGATCGCTTTTTTTGTTTATTTTAAAACGCCCAAGCCTTTTGTATAATCAGGATAATTCATTTAGATAAAGATACGGAGGTAGAAAAATGTATTATACAAGCGGAAATTATGAAGCATTTGCGCGTCCCTTAAAACCGGCAGGAGTGGATCAAAAGTCAGCTTATATCGTTGGTTCAGGCCTGGGAGCATTGGCCGCGGCCTGTTTTCTGGTTCGGGATGGCCAGATGAAGGGTAAACACATTCACATTCTGGAAAAAGATCCCATTCCCGGTGGGGCTTGCGACGGCTTTCAATACGATAATCTGGGTTATGTGATGCGTGGTGGTCGGGAAATGGACAACCACTTTGAATGTATGTGGGATCTTTTTCGGTCAATCCCATCGATTGAAACTGAAGGCGTCAGCGTTTTGGATGAATACTACTGGTTAAATAAAGAGGATCCCAACTACTCACTGATGCGGGCAACCGTTAACTGTGGGGAGGATGCCCGCACTGATAAAAAGTTCGGCCTTTCTGATCAGGCCGCAATGGAAATTATGAAGCTTTTCTTTACCCCGGATCAAGCACTTTATAATCGCCGAATTGATGAATTATTCAGTGAGGATGTGTTAAACTCAAATTTCTGGATGTATTGGCGAACCATGTTTGCTTTCGAAAACTGGCATTCTGCGCTGGAAATGAAACTTTATCTGAAACGCTTTATTCATCATATTGGTGGGCTTCCTGATTTCACGGCGCTGCGGTTTACAAAATACAATCAGTATGAATCGATGATTCTGCCGATGATTGAATTTCTCCAAGCGGCAGATGTCCAATTTCATTACAACACAAAAGTGGTCAACGTGGAGTTTGAGATCACTCCGGAGAAAAAACAGGCTAGTCGGATTGTTATTTTACATGAAGGCAAAGAAGAATTCATTGACCTGACCGAGAATGATCTGGTCTTTATCACGAACGGCGGTTGCGTTGAAAATTCGAGTCTGGGTAGCCAGGACGAACCAGCAGCCTTTAACCATGAAATTAAAGCCGGTGGTGGCTGGGATATGTGGCGAAAGATTGCCGCGCAGGATGAATCTTTCGGTCATCCCGATAAATTTTGTTCAATGCCGGAACAAACCAATTGGATGAGCGCTACAGTTACAACCCTGGATGATAAAATTCCTCCTTATGTGCAAAAAATATGCAAGCGTGATCCTTTTTCCGGTAAAGTGGTGACTGGGGGAATTGTGACTGCTAAAGATTCCAATTGGCTCCTAAGCTGGACCTTTAATCGCCAGCCCCAGTTTCGCAATCAGCCGAAAGGCCAGCTGGTTGGATGGATCTACGGACTTTTTTCCGATAAACCCGGGAACTTTGTCAAAAAAACCATGCGTCAGTGTAGTGGTAAGGAAATCTGCATGGAATGGCTCTATCATATGGGAGTTCCAGTTGCGGAAATTGAAGAAATGGCCGAAAAATCAGCTAATACCATTCCCTGCATGATGCCTTATATTACCGCCTTCTTTATGCCAAGAGAAGCTGGTGATCGACCGGCAGTGGTTCCGGAAAAGGCCGTCAATTTTGCTTTCCTCGGTCAGTTTGCCGAAACAGAACGGGATACTATTTTTACCACCGAATACTCCATCCGAACCGGCATGGAAGCAGTTTATACCCTTTTAGAGATTGATCGCGGGGTGCCCGAAGTCTGGGGCAGCACCTACGATGTTCGTGATTTGCTTGATTCGACGGTCAAACTGCGCGACGGTAAAAAATTGACAGACCTGCCCCTTACCGATCAGCAGCGCTTGGCTTTACTGGCCGTTTTTTCAAAGATTCAAGGAACAGATGTTGAAAAACTGCTCCATGAATATGCGCTGATTTAAACGTTTCTACAGAAAAATCCTGCGTCGAACAATTGAATTTCGTAGGCTGCTTGGATGCCTGCAGTTGTTCAATTTTATTTTATCTACAGTCAGAATCTCCCGAATTGAAACGGGAGATTTTTTGTGTTGGCGAAACTGTCAGTATCAACAGCATAAAAAGTTTTTGATCTAAAAGGTATGTGACGAAATAGTTTGACAAAACGAAAGGATAAGCATACAATTTAAATGCAAATCATTTGCATTTAAAAACGAGGTGAAAAGATGAAAAGAAGATTAATGCTGGTTCTGTTTGGTGGGATGTTAGTGTTTTTGATGACCGGCTGCAGCCAGTCGTCGGAAACAGGACAGAGTAGCGACAAAGCTGTGGTAGCCGTTACCATCGTCCCTGAACAGACTTTCGTGGAGGCTGTTTGTGGGGATCTGGTTGATGTTGTGACGCTGGTGCCGCCTGGCAGCAGTCCGGAAAATTACGAGCCCACACCTCAGGAAATGGCTGATTTCAGTCAGGCAGAGCTTTATTTTACAATTGGTGTGCCAACAGAAGATGCCAATATCTTATCCAATATAGGAGATGTGAAAGTTGTGGCGCTGGAAGACGCCGTGGCTCAGGTTTACCCTGATCGGACCTTTGAAGACGGTGGTCGTGATCCCCATATCTGGCTCTCGCCCAAAAGAGTGGCCGTCATGATTGATACAATCTGTGCGCAAATGTCGGAGCTGGATCCTGAGAATGCCAATACCTATAAAGCCAACGCGCAAAGCTATAAAGATCAATTGGAGACAGTTGATTCAGAAATTACTGAAGCGCTTTCTGGTGTGACCAACAAAACCTTTATTGCTTACCACCCGGCTTTTGGTTATCTGGCGGATGATTACGGTCTGACAATGGTGGCGCTGGAAGAGGAAGGTAAGGAAGCGACACCGCAGGAGCTGCAGGCGGCCATTGATCTTGCCAAAGCGCAAAATATTAAAGTGATTTTTTATCAGGAGGAAATCGACAGCAGTCAGTCTCAGTCTTTCGCTGAGGAGCTGGGCGGTCGAACCATTCAGCTGGAACCTTTATCGGCGGATTACATCAATAATATGAGCAATATGGCGCATACAATGGCGGAGGCAATGGTGTGACAAAAACAGCGATACATGTCGAAGACCTGAGCGTCATTTATGATCAAACTGTGGCCCTTGAAGGGGTTTGTCTGGATGTGGAAGAAGGGGAGTATCTGGGCATTATTGGCCCCAATGGCGGTGGCAAAACGACCTTTTTAAAAGCACTTTTAGGGCTGACAAAAATCAGCTCGGGAAAGATTGAAATTTTTGGCCAGTGCGGCCAACCTTTTAAGGCTCCCTTGGGTTACGTTCCCCAGTTTTCAGGTCTTAACAAGGCCTTTCCCATGACCGTTGAGGAAGTGGTGCTGACTGGTTTTATTTCCAGTGCCGTTAAACCGTTTTTTAAATACAGCAAAGCCCAGAAAGAGGCCGTTAAGGACTTTTTACAAAAGGTTGGAATGCTCAACCTGGCAGGCCGCCAGATTGGCTCGCTATCCGGCGGTGAATTTCAACGGATGCTGATTGCCAGGGCCTTGGCTGTTCGGCCGAAAATTCTTTTTCTGGATGAACCGACAGCCAGTGTCGATGCCCGGTCACGGGAAGATATCTACCAGCTTTTAAAAGAGCTCAATAAGGAGATGACCATTATCCTGGTGACCCATGATCTATTGGCAATTTCTTCTCATGTGGGAAGGCTGGCTTGCTTAAACAGCAAACTGGTTTATCACGGAGAGCCCCAGCTTAACGAAAAGATCGTCACCCAATTGTACGGCTGTCCGGTGGATCTGATTGCGCACGGGGTACCTCATCGGGTGTTAAAAGATCATGAGGGAGGATGTTGTTGATGATGCAAGCCTTATTTAACTATCAATTTTTACAGAATGCGGTGATCGGCGGAATTTTTGCTTCGATTGTATGTGGTATGATTGGCGTTATCATCGTTGAAAAGAAACTGGTGATGATGAGCGGGGGGATTGCCCACACGGCATACGGCGGTGTGGGCTTGGGCTATTTAATGGGTTTTGAGCCAATTATTGGCGCCTTTCTCTTTGCTGTTTTAGCAGCTCTGGGAATCGGAGCTATCAGTAAACATACCCGATCCGGAGCGGACGTCGTCATCGGCCTATTCTGGTCGATGGGGATGGCCTTGGGGATTCTCTTTATTGCCCTGATGCCGGGTTATCCACCGGATTTAAGTTCCTATCTGTTTGGTAACATCCTGTCGGTGACCCGTTCAGAGCTTTTGATGATGTTTCTGATTACCCTGCTGGTCAGTATTGCGGTGATCGCGTTTTTTAATCACTGGAAGGTTTTTTTATTTGATCAGGAATTTGCCGGCATTTTAGGCATTAAAATTGCCTGGCTGGATAATATTCTCTTAATTCTGATCGCCATGACGGTGGTGGCTTTAATCCGGGTTGTCGGGATTATTCTGGTCATTGCCCTGCTGACAGCACCCGCGGCGATTGCGGCGATGTTTACCACTAATCTGGCCAAAAGAATGACAAGTGCGGCCTTATTAGGTATTTTTTTCTGTCTTTTCGGGATTTATTTATCGTATCAATTAAATATTGCTTCGGGCGCGGCCATTGTTTTATTGTCGGGATGCACTTATTTCTTATTGTATTTGTTAAAAAGGATTCGAGCGAAAAAAAGTCTGGGGAGGGCCGGCAGTGGAAAAAATCTGTGATCATTTAAAAGCTAAGGGGCTTAAGCAAACCAGACACCGGCTAACGATTCTTTCGCTTTTAAAAAATGCTGAATATCCTCTGTCTGCTGATGAAATCTATTTGCAGCTAAAAAATGAATCAATTAATTTATCAACGGTCTACCGAAATCTGGAACTGCTTGGTGAAAAGGATCTGGTCTTAAAACTCAATCTATCTGGCGACAGCAGGACGGTTTATGAGTACAACAGCCCGGTTCACCGTCACTATCTGGTTTGTTTGGGCTGTAAAAAGATTTTGCCCATTGAACATTGTCCCCTTTCCGGTTATGAAGAAAGGCTGGCTGATGAAACAGGCTACGCCATTGTAGGTCATAAACTGGATGTCTATGGCTATTGCCCCGCTTGTCGGAAGAACGAAAAAAAGCCCGGATTTTAGATCCGGGCTTTTTTTATTCGGGGTGGGCGCCATTTTTGATTTCAGTATAGATGGATTGCATCTCTTCATCCAGATTGGTGATGGTGTCGGCACATACTTTTAAACGGTCGCCCAGATCGTCGGAGATGTTGGTGTGAGCCTTGTACTTGAGCTGATGCTCAAGGCTGGCCCAGAAATTCATGGCGATGGTGCGAATCTGGATCTCAACAGCAACGGATTCGGTCCGTTCGGCTAAGAAAATAGGTACGAGGACAATTAAGTGGAGACTACGGTAGCCGTTTTCTTTGGGATGGGCGACGTAGTCGTTTTTACGAACCAGGGTAATGTCATCCTGCCGTAAAAGCAAGTTGGCGATCCGGTTGATGTCACTTAAATAATTGCAGATCACCCGAACCCCGGCGATGTCGGTCAGGTTTTTGCAGATCGACTCAGCGCTGATTTCATAGCCCTTCTTTTGCATTTTTTCGATAATGCTTTTGGGGCTTTTTAAACGGTACTCCATATGGTGAATAGGGTTATGATCGTAACGCGCCTGAAATTCTTCATCGAGAATTTCCAGTTTCGTTTTAATTTCTTTTATCGCGGCCCGATAAATCTGCTGTTGTTTCATAAAATCCTGCAGCACGGTGTTGATTTGTGGGTCGTTTGAAAATGATAGATCCGTTATTTCCATAAAATATTTCATTGCCTGAAAATGTGTCGATTGATACAAATTGCAAAAAAAATTACATGATGGATTGTCTGAAAGAAAAGCCATTTCTGCAGACCGGGTATCAATCATTGCTTTTTCAGGTGATGCCTTTCATAATTATTGCAGTTTGTTAAAAACAGTCAGTTTGTATTTTAAACGATAAATCTTTAGTTATCTTTTATAAAAAATGGTAATACATACTAAAAATGGGTATGAACCTAAGACTTGATAAATTATCAGACAGTTGAGGGGGGACCAAGTGATAAGTTTAAAACAGCAATTTCGACTGATTATGCTGGGCATCGTTACCATCGCCATGGTGATGGCGGGTCTTTTATTTTTAGGAGAAGTTTTAAATGTTACAGATCTGGTTGTGAAAAGTTATGCCAGACTTTACAATAATGAAATTGTCGGTGAAATTGATACTTATATTAACAGGGAAATCGGGCTGGCTCAAAAACTTTCCAATACTTTTGCCATACAGGGTTTTCTAAAGAACTCCCAATCTGCAGAAGCGGAGGAGGCAGCACTAGTATCCGTTAATGAGTTTAATCAGATTTTTTATAACAATAATACCTTTATGGTGCCGATGGCAACTCAGGATTTTTATTATTTAAATGGGCAGGTTTCAGAAATGATTGCTGAGGGGCATCTGGAAGCGGATATGGACCAGGATGCCTGGTACTTTGATCTCCTGGCCAGTGATGACGACTACCGATTAAAAATTGATAAAGATCGGTTTTTGGGTACCCTGGGTCTGTGGATTAACATGAAGGTCTATGATCAGGGCCAGTTAATTGGGGTTGTAGGTACCCAATTGAGTATGGAGGCCTTGATCGATAACATTTTAATTGCCTACGAACAAACGGGGGTGAAAACCCTGGTTGTTAACGAAAGCGGGGGAATTGAGCTGGGTAGCTTCGATGAAAATCGTGGGGATGAAGAACCTGGTGAAAGCCAAGCACCTCAGCATCAGCAAGATCAGGAAGATGAACATCCCACCGAATTGATTACTGATTATTTGCCGGACTTTGATTTAACAGCAGTTCAGACTTATTTTGAAACGGAAGACAAGGGCGATTCCTGCGTCTTTGATATTAATTATAAAGGGTTTGAGGTCTCTGCGATTGCGCCGATTCTTGACTCCGGCTGGTATGTGGTAAGTTTCTATGATACGCATAATTTCCTATCAAGCAATGATATTTTAAATTATGTTTTACTCATCTTGGGGATCATGGCGGCCTTAGCCCTGGTCATTAATCTGGTCATTGAAAAAATGCTGATTTCCCCTTTTTCAAAAATCATGGCCAGCACGGTTTTAAAAGAAGGTCAGCGGGAAGCTGAAATCTATGGTTTGCATAGAAATGACGAGTTTGGTGAACTGGCTCGATCCATCGATAAGATGAGCCGCCAGCTGGTGGAGTCAATTCCAGTTGGTTTGTTTATAATTAATCAGCAGCAGGAATTTCAGTACGGCAATCCATATTTTTTAAAACTGTTTAAATGCCCGTCATCAGAAGTTTTTCGACAAATCCTTGAAGAAAACCCTGCAAAAATATTTGGCAGTCGTGGAGTTTATCAGGCCTTTTTAGATCGGATGATAAAAAAGTCCTCTTACCTGACGGTTGAAATGGAATTAGGAGACCTGCAAGGAGGACGGTTTTGGGCTGAAGTACAGATTGCCAAAACTTGGAAAAATCACTTTGACTATGAATTTGAAGGGATTCTGATAAATATAACCGATAAGAAGAAAGAAGAAAACCGGCTGATTGAAGAAGCCTCACGGGATGCATTAACAGGGCTCTATAATAGGGCATATTTTAATCGGGTGGTTGAAAAAGCGATCGAACATGCTGATCGCTACCGGAGCGACCTGAGTCTGGTCATTTTCGATCTGGACCATTTTAAAGTGATTAATGATACTTTCGGTCATCAAACTGGGGATGATGTCCTGATTCAAACGGCAAAAATTGCCGGTGATCTGCTCAGACAATCGGATACTTTGGTGCGTTGGGGTGGTGAGGAGTTTGCTGTTTTGATGCCTGATACCTCACTTGAGGCTGCAGTTGCAGTGGCTGAGCGAATACGCCTAGCCTTAAAAACATATGTACATCCCGCGGCAGGGCAGGTGACAGCCAGCTTCGGGGTCAGTATCCGCTGCCGTCATGAAGAACTCTTGTCCTTTTTCACCAGAGTGGATCAGGCTCTTTATGAGGCCAAGGAAAGCGGACGCGACCAGGTCTGCGTGAGAGATTGCGAATTTTTAGATGACTGAAAAATTGGAAAAAAATCGTAACTATGATATAATATTTATTCAAGTAGTTTAACACCGTAAAGTAATAAAACGTTATTTGCACAGGAAAGGAAATTCAATGGGACAAACATTAACTGAAAAAATTATTGCAAATCACCTGGTGGTAGGTGAAATGGTAAAAGGGCAGGAGATTGGGATTCGCATCGATCAGACTCTGACACAGGATTCGACCGGTACCATGGCATATCTGCAGTTTGAGGCGATGGAAGTGCCGCGGGTCAAGACCAAAAAATCGTTAGCCTATATCGATCATAACATGCTTCAGGAAGGCCCTGAAAACATGGATGATCATCGTTACATTCAGAGTGTCACCAAAAAACACGGCGTTTATTTTTCAAAACCAGGTAACGGGATCTGTCACCAGGTTCAAATTGAACGCTTTGGTGTACCGGGGGATACCCTGGTCGGATCTGACAGCCATACCCCTACTGGTGGTGGAATCGGGATGCTGGCTATTGGCGCCGGCGGTCTTGATGTGGCAGTAGCCATGGCCGGTGATCCTTATTATATTATTATGCCAAAAGTTGTGCAGGTGGAGCTGACCGGAAAACTGCGCACTGGCGTTTCTTCCAAGGATGTCATTCTCGAAGTCTTGAGACAATGTACGGTTAAAGGCGGCGTCAACAAGGTTTTTGAATATACTGGTCCCGGTGTTAAAACATTAACGGTTCCGGAACGGGCAACCATTACTAATATGGGGGCAGAACTGGGTGCCACAACCTCAATCTTCCCATCTGATGAGATGACCGAAAAATTCCTGAAAGCCCAGGGTCGCCAAGGTGATTTTAAGGTGTTTTCTGCTGATGCTGATGCGGTGTATGATGAAATCGTCAAGGTTGATTTATCGACACTGGAACCATTAACCGCCTGTCCGCACAGTCCTGACAAGGTAGTTAAGGTATCAGAAATCGAAGGTATGCCGGTTAATCAGGTTGCTATAGGTTCCTGTACCAATTCGTCCTGGCTGGATCTGATGAAGGTGGCTAAAATCATGAAAGGCAAGACCATTGCCGAAAATGTTTCCTTTGTCATTGCACCCGGTTCAAAACAGGTTTTAACCATGCTGGCGGAAAATGGAGCCCTGGCTGATCTTTTAAATGCCGGCGCCAGAATTCTGGAATGCGGTTGTGGTCCTTGCATTGGTATGGGTCAGGCGCCTTGTACAGATGCGGTATCGTTGCGAACCTTCAACCGAAACTTTTTTGGCCGTTCAGGAACGCCATCAGCTGATGTCTATTTGTTAAGTCCTGAAACAGCTGCAGTTTCAGCTTTGGCTGGAGTTCTGACCAATCCTTTGGGTAAGGTGGAATTATCAGATATTGAAATGCCTAATGAATTCCTCTTAAATGACACAATGGTTATGGAACCAGCACCGGAAGGAACGGAAGTCGAAGTCATTAAAGGACCGAATATTAAACCTTTCCCGGAAACAAAACCGCTGCAAAAGGAGGTGGCTGGTAAAGCGCTGATTGTGGTGGAAGATAACATCACCACCGATCACATTATGCCTTCAAACGCCAAATTGTTGCCATACCGATCCAATATTCCGTATCTGTCTAATTACTGTCTAACGCCTTGTGATGCCGAATTCCCCCAGCGAGCCATCGATAATGGCGGTGGATTTATCGTCGGTGGTTCCAACTATGGACAGGGTTCCAGCCGTGAACATGCAGCACTGGCGCCAGTTTACCTGGGTATTAAAGGCGTGGCAGTTAAGTCCTTTGCCCGTATTCACAAAAACAACCTGATTAACAATGGGATTCTACCATTGGAATTTGTTAATGAAGCAGATTATGATACCATTGCCTTAAATGATGAGCTGGCGATTGAGGACGCACTGAGTGCTGTCAAAGCCGGGGAAGCAAAATTAATCAATAAAACAAAAGGCTTAACCTATACGATGAAAATCGAAGTTTCAGAACGACAGAAAGAAATGCTTATAGCTGGCGGACTGATTAACCTGATTAAGTCTAAAAAATAGGTGTGTTAATTCGTTAAATCACTATAAATGAACTAAGCGTCAATGACTTGCTTGATATGGGGTTTGTTTGAACGAAGGTTTTATCCTCCAGAAACTGACTGGGCCGGGAACGGCTTTTGTGGAATTGGATGGCTCAGTGATGGAATATAATCTGGCACCGGGGGAAGTCATGAAGGTCGACCAGGGGCATATCGGCATGTTTGAAGAATCCGTTTCCTTTGAAATCGAAACCGTTAAAGGGGTCAAGAACATGTTCTTAAGCGGTGAAGGTGTCTTTCTGGCGACCCTTAAAGGGCCAGGTAAAGTTTGGTTGCAGACCATGCCGCTGAGTCGGATTGTCGATCTGATTGCCATGTCTATGCCTTCTAAAGGCTAAAAAAAAGCACTGACGCGTGTTCAGTGCTTTTTCTTTTAAGGGATGACATTGACGTAATTATCGGGTAGAGCATCAAAAAACATGATTCCCAGACAGTTCTTGCCAATATGAACGGTTAGGGCTGCGCCAGCGCCTACCGGGGTCATAAAATTTTTAATCCCCAATTCTTTTTCGAAATGCTTCATGGCTTTGTCCTGCAGGCCGGGAGCGGTGCTTTGAACCATGCCCATAATCTGCTTGCGGTGTGATCCGATTTTTTCTTCAATAATGGCAAAAAGCCGCTTTAAGGCTTTCTTTTCACCACGGATCTTTTCATAGACATGAATTTCCCCTTCGGTAAAATAAAGAATGGGTACGATTTTTAGCATATCGCCAATCATCGCCGCATTTTTACTGATTCGGCCTCCTTGCGCCAGCCATTTTATATCGCCAACCAGAAAGAAAATCTGGGCATGCTGTGCTAAAAAAGTCATGGTTTCAACGATTTCGTCATAAGGGCGTTTAAGTTTATTGAGCTTAAGTCCCTGATAAAGAATTAATGCCTGTCCGGTGGTAGCGGATAAAGAATCAACAACCGTGATTTTACGATCGGGATATTTTCCCCTGAAATCTCTGATTAAAAGACTGGCGGTCTGGTAAGTGCCGGATAATTTAGAAGAAAAGGCGAGGTAAATCACATCATCGCCGTTTTTTAAATGTTTTTCAAAAAGATTCATCATATCGGTGGGCATGATCTGGGCGGTTTTGGGAAAGCTTTTTTTATTGTTTTCCACAAAGTCGATGACCATCTGAGGGGTGATATCAATCCCATCGGAATATGTCTTATCATCCAGTGTGATCGGAATATTCATGATGTCAAAATCATAGCGGGAGAGGATGTCGCTGTTGGTTTCACACATGGAATCGACGATAAATTTGATTGTCATTTGACTGCTCCTTTGTCGTTATGCTAAGTATTTTAGCATGAAATTCATTAATTGACAATCGCTCCGAAAACGGTATGGGCAAGGAACAAGCAAAAAGATGGTTTCTTAAAACAAAAAAAGATGATAAACTATCATCAAAGACTGAAGACAAAGTAAATATAAAACCTGAGCACAGACAATTGGCTTTTCGGTTGGCTGCATCGGGGCGAACAGTTGCGAGAAAATACTTATAATTAGCACTTTCAAATTGGGCAACTGTACGAAACCGCAGCAGCCTACGAAATTCAATTGTCTGTGCGAGGTTTGTCTACACACTGAGATGATAAACTATCATCAAGAAATAAAAAAAGGAAGCAAAGAATGATCAATCAATTAGCAAAAGAATTTTCAATCAAACCAAAACAGGTCGAGGATACCATTAAACTCATTGATGAAGGCAATACCATTCCCTTTATTGCCCGTTACCGAAAGGAAGTAACTGGAAACCTTAGTGATGCCCTGTTGCGAGAGTTGGATGTGCGTCTGACTTATCTGCGAAAGCTTGATAAACGAAAAGAAGAAATTATCAAGTCAATTGATGAACAAAAGGCCCTTAGCCCGGAGCTTAAGAAGAGTATCGAGCAGGCAAAGACCCTTCAGGAAGTGGAGGATTTGTATCTGCCTTATAAAAAGAAGAAAAAAACCAGAGCGTCGGTGGCTAGAGAAAAAGGGATTGAACCACTGGCCCTTAAAATGTTTGAGCAAAAGCTTGATGATCAGGAACTTTCTAAACTGGCGGAAAGCTTTGTTAATCAGGAACTGGAAGTGGCAAGCGCCGATGAAGCACTGGCAATGGCTCGAGATATTATTGCTGAGATGATTTCCGATAATGCCGCTTATCGTGGTGCTATTCGCAAGATGACGCTGGAAAAGGGAAAACTCAAAGCGTCGGTCATAAAAGGCAAGGAAGCGGAAAGCCCGGAATTTGAAATGTATTATGATTATGAAGAAGCGATTAAAGGCATTAAAGACCATCGCGTTCTGGCTGTTAACCGGGGTGAAAAGCGTAAAGTTTTAAGCGTTAAAGTTATAGCGCCAGTGGAAGCGATTGAAGAGTATCTGTTTAAAGAAAATTTTAAAAATCCTCAAGCAACCCAGGTGAAAATGGCCATTGAAGATGGCTATTCAAGACTGATTGCCCCGGCGATTGAACGAGAAATCCGCGCGCTTTTAAAAGAGCGGGCTGAAGATGGGGCCATAAAGCTTTTTGCCCTGAACTTAAAGAAACTGCTACTGCAGCCGCCTTTTAAAGACAAGGTCACCATGGGTTTTGACCCGGCCTTTAGAACCGGTTGTAAGATTGCGGTACTCGATAAAATGGGTGAGGTCCTGGCCACGACCACTATTTATCCGGTTTTTTCCAAAGGACAGGAGGAAAAGGCGGAAAAAGAACTGCTTGACCTGATCGAAAAATTTAAGGTGGATATCATTGCCATTGGTAATGGCACAGCTTCCCGGGAATCAGAACAGTTTGTAGCCAAAGTGATTAAAAAAGCGCAATATCCTGTTTCCTATATTGTGGTCAATGAAGCGGGTGCTTCTGTTTATTCGGCTTCGGAACTGGGAAGCGAAGAGTATCCGGACATTAACGTGTCTCTGCGAGGGGCGATTTCCATCGGCGGCCGCCTCCAGGATCCTCTTTCTGAACTGGTGAAGATTGATCCCAAACACATTGGGGTCGGCCAGTATCAGCATGATGTCAATCAGAAGGAGCTGGAACGGGTGTTGGAAGCAACGGTTGAAGACACGGTTAATAATGTTGGCGTTAATGTCAACAGAGCCTCTGTAGCGCTCTTAAAATATGTGGCTGGTGTGAATAAGACCATTGCCGGAAATATCTTAAAATATCGCCAGGAAAACGGTTCTTTTAAAAACCGTAACGATCTTAAAAAAGTTAAAGGTCTGGGAGCAAAAGCATTTGAACAGTGTGCCGGATTTTTAAGAATTGATGATGGTGATAACCTGTTTGACAATACGGGTGTTCATCCGGAATCCTATCAGTCAGTGGAGAAACTGCTGACCATGAACGGGATTGATAAAAAGAATCTGGGCAAGAGTGAACTGGTCATTAAAAAAAGCTACTCTGACATAGCGGGTGAGCTGGGTATTGGTGTGCCGACTCTCTATGATATTGTTAAGGAACTCAGAAAGCCTGGCCGCGATCCGCGGGAATCAGCGCCTAAACCGCATCTTCGGTCTGATGTTTTAAAAATGGAAGATCTGGCGGTGGGGATGGAATTGACCGGAACGGTGCGAAATGTGATTGATTTTGGCGCGTTTGTGGATATTGGTGTACATCAGGATGGACTGGTTCATATTTCTCAACTGACAGATAACTTTATTAAACATCCGTCTGAGGCGGTATCCTTGGGCGATGTGGTTAGTGTTAAGGTCATTTCTCTGGATCTGGATCGAAAACGGATCGGTTTATCGATGATTATGTAAAAAAAAGATTGACACTGGAATAAACTTTTTATAAAATAAAAGGCTTATTCCTTTTTTTTATGGTATAATGAAATCACTATCAATGATGGGAGTGGTTAAATGTACAAAATTGGTGATAAAATTGTCTACCCAATGCACGGCGCAGGCATCATTGAAGCAATCGAAGAGCGTGAGATTTTTGACGAAATAAATACTTATTACATTATGCAAATTGTTTCAGAAGGGCTGCAGATTTTAATACCGGTGGACAAGGTGGATGAGATTGGCGTTCGGACAATTGTTGGAAAAGATGATATCTATGACATGCTAAAATCAATGCATGCGCCAATGGACGATATGGAAAAAAATTGGAATCGGCGTTATCGCGACCACCTAGAACATCTGAAGACCGGCGATATTTTTGAAGTGGCCAAGGTGGTTAAAAACTTGATTCTTTTGGATCGTAAAAAGGGTTTATCTACTGGTGAGAAAAAAATGCTTAATAGCGCCCGCAATTTTTTGGTCAGTGAGATGGTTCTGATTGAAAAACGGGACAAGGATGAAATCGTCGGTATTATTAATGGTGCGGTTTGTCAGCAAGAAAACGAATAGCGGAAAGTCACCTCTACTGTGGCGCAGGTTAACTGCCCATAGTAAAGGTGGCTTTTATATTTTTTGTTAAAAAGTCTTTTGTCGGGGTAAAGAATTGTTTAGCGGACTGCTTTTAAAATTGAAGATAATTCCTTAAGAATTGGATGGTATAATAAATTTTACTATGGAAAGGGGGTGAATAAGAATGCAAAAAATATTTAGGGTGCTGTTTGCTCTGGTTGGCATGCTTCTGGGTGTTGGAGCGGCTAATCTGACGGTGACAAACTCCTGGTTCTTAGAATCGGTAACTTTAAGTACAGAGTTGGAAATTGGTATTTATATTGCACTTATTTTAATATTTGGTCTTATCTTTTTTATTTTATTTCCGCTGTTTTTAAAAGCGGTAAAACACTTATCTAAAATCATTGAAGGAAGTCTTGAAAATGTGCGGCTGGTTGATGTGAGTTTTGGCATTTTTGGGCTGGTGATTGGTCTTTTAATTGCCATGCTGATCGGTATTGCTTTGATGCAAATTCCGATTCCCTGGTTAAGTGGGCTCTTGACCATTGCGATTTACATCGTTCTGGGTTACATTGGTTTTACAATCCCAATGAAGAAGCGAGATGATATCCTGCTGGCTTTTCAGGGGTTAAAAAAGGAAAAAGAAACATCGGCTGTGGCAGCAGAAACAAAGCGTGGGGCAAAAAAGAAAAATTGCCAGATTCCCAAGCTTTTGGACACCAGTGTCATAATCGATGGCCGAATTTTTGATATCTGCCAGACGGGCTTTGTGGAAGGACCACTGGTGATACCGGTCTTTGTTCTCAATGAATTGCAACTGATTTCGGATTCAGCGGATGAGCTTAAACGAAACCGTGGTCGACGGGGTCTTGATATCTTAAACAAGATTCAGACGGAGTTGGATATTGAAGTGCAAATTACCGAAGAAGACTTTGACGATGTCAACGAAGTGGATTCCAAGCTGATCAAGCTGGCTAAATCGACAAAAGGCCGGATTATGACAAACGATTATAATCTGAACAAGGTGGCAACTGTCCAGGGAATCGAAGTGCTGAATATCAATGAACTGGCCAATGCGGTTAAACCGATTGTCTTGCCGGGTGAAGAGATGAAAGTGCTCTTAGTCAAAGCCGGGAAAGACAATGGCCAGGCGGTAGCTTATCTGGATGATGGCACCATGATCGTGGTGGAAAACGGTAAACGCTATATCGGCTCTTCGACAGTGGTGATTGTCACCAGTATTTTACAGACTTCGGCGGGACGAATGATCTTTGCCAAACCCAAGCGCTAACCTAACCGGCGCAGGGATAAAAACAAATAAAGAGCATGACTTTCCGGTTTATCCGTAAGCATGCTCTTTTTTATG